>JAWXAU010000106.1 GCA_034439655.1 Bacteroidota bacterium
ACAAATTATTGTGCTTAACAAAGATACGCTTGTTGCTGTTTATGGAACAAGAAATTCTGCGACTTCAGGTTCAGCAGTTTATACTGCAAGTTCAGGTGTTTTTTATAGTAATGATGGTGGATTAACGTGGGCGGATAATAACCCAAGTTTTATGCAAATAGAGACGGTAAATATTGAAATTGATCCAAATGATTTAGCTCAAAATACTTGGCTTGCATTTGTAGGTAATAAATCAATTAAGCAAGTTCAATCTGCTCCTGGGGTTTATCGTTCAACAAATAGAGGAGTAAACTGGATTAATGTTTACAATCAATCTGCTTTATCAGGTACTTTTCATCCTACATTACCGAATGAATTATACATCTGCACAGAGGTAATGGGATTACAATATGCTACCAACACAAACAGCGATTCCTTTTCTACAAATAATGTAGCATCATACCCTTTCAGACGGCCTCAAAAAATATTTTTTAATCCTTATAATGTAAATGAAGTATGGGCATCAAGTTTTGGGAATGGCTTTAGAGTTGGAACTACAAACATAACAACAGGATTTTTTTCTTATAATTCAGCTATACAAAATACGCCAATTTTATATCCAAATCCAACAGCCGGAAATCTTTCGTTTTCACAAACCCTTTATGATATTGAAGTATTTAATATTTACGGACAATCGGTTTTGGAAAAAATTAAAACAGCAAAAAATATTTCAGTACAGGAACTACTAGACGGAATTTATTTTATTCGGACAGGTAATTTCGTTTTGAAATTTATTGTGAAGCATTAAATGATGATTGAAAAGAAGTACGAACGTAAAGCAGCCCCTGCCCAAAAGGCGGGGTTTCGTGTTTCATCCACACATTGTCATGACCAGTTTTGTGGTAAATGCCAAGCATTTCTGGTGGATGAAAAACGTGAGAATCGGGGTTGGGAATAGTACAGATTCTTTAGATATTATTTTTGATCACTGTAATATATATTGTTCCCGCTTTCGGTTAAAGTATGAATTTATATATGCTAAAGTATTGATGGGGTAGATAAATCTGTTTATTTATTATTTATCGGGATTGCTTTGTCTTAAGCATACACCTAATGACTGTGAAAGTAATTATTATATAATTATAATTCTACACCCAACCTCTGCCATTTACAAACCGTATTACTATTATAAAACTACTATTATGAAAAAAATATTTACACAGGTATTGTTAGGCATGATATGCATAACAGCCAGCTTTAGCACACAAGCACAAAAGTGGACTGCACAAACCAGTAATACAACTGAACGACTTACTTCAGTAAGTTTTGCGAACACCAAAATAGGATGGGCAGTTGGCAAAAATGGAACTGTATTAAAAACCACAAACGGTGGACAAACCTGGACTTCACAAAGTATCGGCACAACGGATAACCTGAGAGACGTTATATTTAAAAGTACTCAATCGGGTTGGGTTTGTAGCGATTCGGGGAATATATATATAACAAAAAATGGCGGAACAAACTGGACTAAATATAATAGTGGTGTTTCTTCTTCACTATCTGCTATGTGTATGGTAGATACTTTAAAAGGCTGGGTGGCAGGACCCACAGGAGTGGTTAGAAAAACCACCAATGGTGGAAAAAATTGGTCGGCACAAACAGTACTTGCTACCAATTATACCAATATATATATGTTAGATTCTTTATCGGGATGGATTACAGGAGTTGCAACAACGGGAAAGCAAGGATTTATATTACATACCAAAGATGGAGGAAAAATCTGGAAGAATTATATAGACACCAATGTGACCACTGGAAAAAATTTCTATGATGTAAACTTTGCAAACAGCAATACCGGATGGTATGTAGGAGCTAGTGGCCTTATAAGAAATACAAAAAATGGTGGAGCCACACGTTTCAGTTCACAAACTTCAGGCATCACTTACGATTTGGTTTCTATATGTATGCTTAATACAAATACAGGATGGACCTGTGGCAAAAATGGATCAATGTTATCAACTACAGATGGCGGTACAAACTGGAATGCAGAAAACGCTAACACCAACGATATACTTTGGAGTGTTACCTTCTTGAACGACAGCACTGGATGGGCTGTAGGTGATAATGGTACTATTATAAGTTATAGTAAAGCTGTGAATAGCAAACCACTTAGTTTATATAACCCCAACGGAGGAGAAGGTTGGACTGTGGGTTCCTCGCAAAGTATTATATGGAATGCGAGCAGCAGTATCAATAAAGTAGATATATATTATTCTACCAATCATGGACAAAATTGGACTATGATACAACAGAATATTACTGCATCCACAAATAGTTATACTTGGACGGTTCCAAATACACTTTCTACAAAATGTTTAGTACGAGTTGTGAATACTGCCAATACATCGGAAGGTGATACAAGTGATGCAGATTTTACTATTATTAACCAGCCCACAGGACAAGATTATACGGTGTTTGTAACCGCACAAACAACTAGCAGTTCTATTAAACTTGATTGGCTAAGTGATGCCAATGCATTATATTATAAAGTATATAGAAAAAGTAAAACAGATTCGCTGTGGACCTATATAGACAGCTTGAGCGGCAGTACAAATACTTACTCAGATGCCAGCGTAAAAGATGGCGAAGCTTGGGAATACTGGATTAAAAAAACAACTGTGATATTGGAAGGAAATGGATACATATATGCGGGGATTAATTTAACAGTGGTAGAAAACCGAGGATGGGCTTTAATATTGGTTGACAAAGCACAAGCATCCTCACTCAGTGCAGAAATAAAAAGATATGAAGCCGATTTGATTGGTGATGGATACAGCGTATATACACAAACATTTTCTATATCAGCTATTGATTCTAATATTAAAAAATATATCAAACAATTTAATACCAGTAAAAATGGACAACTATCATCTGTAATTATTTTGGGGCATCTGGCAGTTCCATACTCTGGAAATTTTGCACCTGATGGCCATACAGAACGTGTGGGGGCCCAACCTGCAGATGTATATTATGCTGACCTTGATGGAACATGGACTGACAATACAATCACATCGAACAATAAAGGCACTATACACAATCCAAATACAATTGGCGATGGTCGTTGGGATCAAAGCTTTTTACCATCTAACTCTGATATATATGTGGGAAGAATTGATATGAATAATCTTCCAGGATTTAATATTTCAGAAACACAATTGCTAAAAAGATATATGGATAAAAACCATAACTATAGAATAAAAAATACACCTATTGAATATAGAGGATTATTATATACAAAAATGGATAACGGTCGCCCTTTTACATCGGCAGGTGGTTGGGCTGGCATGAATCCGCTGTTTGGATATAACGCTTTACATAGTACCAATTGGAATATGAATACTGAGTTTCTAGATTCTATTAAAACACAACATTATCAGTTTGCTTATATAGCGGGAGGTGGTAGTGATACCAGTATTAACAATGATGCATTTACAAGTACGGCATGTATGAACAATGATATTAATGCTACATTTTTGCAAATGATGGGAAGTTATTTTGTGGAGTGGAATAATGGCGGTTTGCATGTTCCCAATCAGTTAATGAGAAGCCCACTAGCAGCCACGGGCCAATGCCTTGCAACTATGTGGACAGGGTATTTACCCTATTGGAATTTTCATCATATGGCAATGGGTGAGCCCTTAGGTTTTAGTGTTAAGAATAGCCAGAATAATTTGAATACCTATTTCTATAGTACTACTCCATCAGGTATTACACGTGGAGTTCACATGGCTTTAATGGGTGATCCCACACTTCGTTTGCATATAATAGCCCCTGTGAGTAATGTAAAACCTGTGGCAAATTCAAACACCGTTGATATTAATTGGGCAGCTTCAAATGAAGCAGGAATTAGTGGCTATTATATATACAGAGCAAATACTTTTTATGGTGCTTTTGTTCGAATCAATACACAAATTATAACAGGTACAAGCTATACAGACAACTCACCTTTATCTGGAAATAATATATATATGATACGTCCAATCAAATTGGAACAAACCCCTTCAGGAACTTATTATAATATGGGAACTGGCATCATGGATTCTGTTATATATAAAGGCGTAGTTACCAATAATTGCAATAATACCAGCACTGGATTACCACCTCTAAATGATTTGGGTGCCAACTATTATAGAGGTGTGCAAGGCGGTTTATATCCCAATGGGTATAATGTATGCCCCACCACACACCAACAAGCAGGAAGAAATATAGCATTGAACATGCAGCCTATCGATACCAATGGAAATTTAGATACTACAAAAAATATTATTTGGTTAAGTGTAGGAATGTCGAATACCGGAATTGAAACCAAAGCATTTTTACAATCGGCTAAAACCTTTCCGGGAATAAATCCCAAATTAAAAATGATTAATGGATCTGTGGGTGGTCACCCATCTCAACAAACACGAAATGCAAATGATATATATTGGCCCATGGTCGATTCTGCTTTGCGTGTAAATGGCAGCAGCCCTAATCAAGTGCAAGTAATATGGCTTAAAACTGCTTATGCCGGCCCAACAGATAGCATTTTTCACCACTATGCGGATACTTTTAAACAACAAATAAAAGATATGGTTATTATACTCAAACAACGATATCCAAATTTGAAAATGTGCTATTTAAGCAGTAGAATATATGCTGGATATGCAACCAACGGATTAAATCCCGAACCCTATGCTTGGCAAAGTGGGTTAAGTGTAAAATGGTTGATAGAAGATCAAATAAATGCTGATATCAGTTTGAATTTTCAAGGTCAAAATATACAAGCACCTTGGTTGGCATGGGGACCTTATTTATGGGCTGATGGAACCACACCCCGCAAAGACGGACTTACTTGGATCTGTCCCAATGATTATAATAGTGATGGCACACATCCATCGGCAACTGGTTCAGCAAAAGTATCACAATTATTACTTAATTTCTTTTCAACAGATAGTACCGCTACGCCTTGGTTCTATGGAACTACAAAAAGTGTAAACAATACTTCACTCGGTTACTTACCGGCATCAGAAAACCTAACATTATATCCCAATCCTACTAATGGAAAGATATATATAAATAACCACGAAATATTATCCTCGCTCATTCGGGTTTATGATATCACTGGTAAAGAAATTCTAGCACAAAAAGTAAATATAGATCAACATATAATTGAAATCGATTTATCGCCTTTTGCTCCAGGAATATATATGATGAAAATAGATAACACAGTAGTGAAAGTGGTAAAGGAGGAATAACGATTTACGATGTACAATGTACTTCCGCTGAGGCGGATTGCTGAAGCCTGATCATACCTCATCCGTCCTGCGGACACCTCCCCCGTATGCTGGGAGGTTACTGATGCCGAATGGCCCCCGACTACCGAATTCTATAACATCTTTCTTTCTATAATAAGAAACGTACTGCCCTCTGCAAGTATATGTACTTTTAAATTTTCTATAATAATGGGCGTTTTATCATCTACTGTTTTAATATTTGTTTTGCCTATTGTATTTCCATCTATTATAATAACCATTCCTGAGCCTGTACATATTGCTTCATTTCCATTTGAAATAGTTAGGGCGGTGTCTTCTCCCAATCCTATTCCTAACAGCGTAGAATTTAATGCGACCGCATGAGCCAACCTCGCAATACGTCCTCGTTTGATGAAATGCGTATCAACTATAATATCATCGATAAAACTAAATCCATCTCCCATTCTTATATCATCTTTCATCAGTGCTTCTCTTATAATACCGCCTGCTATAATAGTTTGCGGAATGGCCATAGCACCTGCACTGGTGCCTGCCACAATAAAATGTTCATCAGCTATATATTTTCTCTTTATGGCATTCAAAACTTTCGAATCATTCAAGGTACTTGTTAGTCGTGTTTGATCGCCGCCTGTAAAAAAAACCGCATGGCAATATTCAATTCGTTTTATATATAATATATCGTTTGCTTCTTTTTCGTTTTCTATTCTAATAAAATCTACTTTTGTAAAGCCTACATTTTTATATGCTGCTCGGTAGGTTTCTTCCATTTCTTGCGGAATAGCAGAGGCCGTAGCAATAATTTCTATAATATGATGCGACCTCGGAATTTTAGAAATTAACTCTGAAAGTATTTCAAAATGTGGATGCGGAGAACTGTCTTCTCTTTTAATAACCTCTAAACTTTCGCCTGAAGTCCCTTTATCTTCATGCCCACCAATAATGATTAATTTTCCCTTTGGTATCATATATTACTTTGTTGATTGTATTAATTCTGCCAAACGTTCTACACCCATAAGCATATTCTTTTCTTCGGGTCCAAATGAGAAACGAATATAGTTATTGAAGTTTGAAGTGCTTATATGTTTCTGCCCTGGATGTATATCGAACAAGTGCCCGGGGATTACCATTACCTTGCGTCTGAGAGCTTCAGCAAAAAAGTATTCTGAGTTATTTAAAGGTGCTGGCAGCTTACTAATATCGCCCCAAATATAAAATGTTCCTCGAGATTTATCCGAACAAATAATTCCATTTTCACGTAAATGTTTGAGCATGATACTTCTTTTTTTGCTAAACACTTTTCTTAAAGCGTTTGTTTCCTTATCTGCATATTCTGGTTCCAATATTTTTAAAGCGGCACGTTGCATAGGTTGACTTGGGCCACCATCGATGGCACTTGCTACCCTGTTCAAATTATCAATTAAATTCTTTGGAGCCACAGCCCATGCTATCCGCCAGCCCGGGTAACGAAACGATTTTGTGAGTCCATCTATTATAATAATATTTTCTTCATTTACCTCTTCTATATATTCAGCAGCAGATACTGGACCATCAGCAGGTTTATCATTATCATATATATAATGCGAATACATTTCATCTATAATAAGAGCACAATTATTTTCGCTGGCACTCGTTAAATATTTTTGCAAATCATCACCTCCTATTACACTTCCTGTTGGGTTACAGGGATTGCTAAATAGAAATGCATCTAATTTATTTTGTATAATTATATCAGGAATTTCATCAGCAGAAATTCCAAAATTATTTTCAGCTAATGTTGGAATATGTAGAGCATCCATTTTCCCTTTATGATTATTGAGAATATCAGCATAGGCAGGGTATTCAGGAATTTTATATCCTAGGCGGATATTGCCTAACATATTACAAACATGGGTAAGCATTAAACGGCCGCCCATTGCTATACTTACATTCTCAAATGTATATAATGATGGCTTATTTTTCCGGTATAATCTATTATAATGATTGGCAATTGCTTTTCTCAATTCTAGTGTTCCGTTCAAAGGTCCATAGGAATTGTCTGAAATTTCTATATTTATATCTTTTATTCTGGGTGGTGCTCCCTCAATTTCTCCGAACTCAGGTTGGCCCTGACCAAGGTTTGCCCAATCGGGGTTTCCATTATAGAATCCGAGTTTAATGGCTTCGTCCATCACCCATATTACACCCATGTCGGGGATTTTTTTGAAGGTGTTTTTTAGTGTCATATATGTTGTTTGAAGCTTAGCCCCTCTTTTCGCCGCGGCTAATTCCTGTGGGGGAGACTGACTCCTACAATATTTTAGTGATTGGTCGTTCTATTATTATTCAGGAGGTACAAAATGTTTCCGATTCATGAGATTCTTCGAATTGATACATCCCGATAGCAATCGGGAGTGACTGACGTTAAGAATATTTTCGGGTACAGTTTGCCATCACAGTTCCATAATGTCGGTAATTATTATTGGTATCAATTTGTGGGTTGGTTCCTTCTTGAAACAATACAATAATATCAGAACCGCCGAACAAAAAATAACCAAACTCATCGCCTTTCAATAAATTACTACCTGGAATAGCTATCATATTAACAGAAGAAACCTGTGCCATACCAATTGGAATTACTGCAACAATACCCACATTTCCATAAGGCGATTGGGCAGTATCTATCGTAATAACGCCGCGTGCTTGGGCAAATTCATAACCACTTTCACTATTATCGGGAGCATCGAATCGATTGTCTTTTATATTCACATCTAAACTTACTAAACCTTGAATAGGAAAACATTCTTTCACAATGCCAGCAACTGGTGTATGAAATCTATGATAAGAATAAGTGCCTAAAAAATAATGTACAAATGTACCATTTGCGAATGAATTTTTATATAGACTTCCTTCTAATAATTTTCCAATATTTGCAAATTTGTGTGTTAGTTTTATAGTTACTTCAGGGATACTCGAATCTGCTTCAATATGATATTGTTCTCTATAAGTACAATCGGCAGGGCAAGTAACAAACGTATTATCCATCGGACTGGCAATGGGTCGCAGACCAGGATTGAGTTCGCGTGCAAAAAACTGATTAAAAGTAAGCCATCCACTGGGATTGTTTGATTTTCCATTAACCAAAGAATCTTCGACCCTATATTTTGGAGAATATTTAATAAATGAATCCATGATTTCCTTATTAAATGAATCGGTTGTATTTAAAAAACTACCCCAAGATTTTGCATAGTCAACTAACCATTGATTGAACCATGGAATACGATCAACTATCATAGTATTATTAGGCCCGATTTCTTGCTGAATAAGCCAATAAAAATGATTGAGTCTGTCCATCACCTCCTGGTGTTCGTGTGTTAGCGGGCTATTCCATGCGGCATCATTGCTTTGTTGTGGAATCCATTTAGAGAACTCAACCAAATAGCAACGATATGCTTCCATATCAGTAGGCCATGTTAAAGCCTTATATAATATTGGGTGAAGTTCCTGTTCGGCTGTCTGCTTAGCCTTGTGCAATGAGGCAACGAATAATTCAGTAAAACCACTATCATGTATTGATCTTTCGAACAATAAATCAATTACGTATTTCGATGAGAAAATCATGCTCTTTTTCATGGTGTGTTTTTGTACTGCGAAGGTGGTTTTCTTTAAAGTTAAAAGGGTTACATAACCTTAGAAATATGTTATATATATCACATATTTAAAGCGGGTAAGATTGGCAAAGTGCTCCTATTTTTTGCTCATCCACAGGAGATAAAGAATATTGAAATCAGCCTAGAAATAAAATACTAATTTGTTCTTGCCCGAAAACTCCTTTTTCTTTCATTACGCTCAAAAAAAAGGTCATTTATAATAATAAACTCTCATGTTTCTTAATTTCGCAAGCCTCGAAAGGGAAGACTATTTTAGTTGAAGAATAGGTATAATAAACTATTCTGTTGTATTTTTGTCCTAAATAAAAAATCTAAATTAATGACAAATGTATTCATAATATTCAGTTTAATATTAAGTTTATCATCATGTGTGGTGCAGGCTCCCAAGTACACCATGATAGAACAAGTATTATCCATAAAGGAGGGAATGACCAAAGAAGAAGTGACACAAATTCTCGGAATTCCACCTTATGATCTTAAGTTATCCGACGATTCTACTTTAGTGTTGATATATAAGTATAGGGTAACCGATAGAAAGGTATTGCCATATAATACACAACCCGTAAATGGTAAAAATATCAGAGGCAAATATGTTGATTTGTTTGTAACATACTCCAAAGAAGGGAAGGTAATTTCCTTTCGTTCCTGTAGTAATTGCGAAGATACTAAATTTACAAAAATAGATTTGGGTAAGATAGGGACTGCGATTATGACCACTGTCCCAGCTATATTGATTTATTTCGGGTTGAAATAATAGGTGATATGAATTGTACACACGATTAACCCACCTAGGCTGAGTGGACTAGGAACCTTTCCTCCTTTTATTCAATTCATAACTTATAATAACAAAAATATAAAACGTAATATCTCCTACAATTTTTCCTACTAAAATTCCGAGCATAAAATTATCTAATAATATAGGAAAGAGATATAGGAAAAATGGACGTAATAATAATCCATCAATTAGCCCAGCTGGGCCAAATTCTATTATAATATTTGTAATAATTTGAACAAAGTGGCGAAAAGAAAAGTTGCTGTTATCGACCTTTCTTTCTTTGTTTTTACTTAATATATTTTGGATTAAAATCGTCGCATAAAACCCTATACTTTCGCCAACTGCACCTGCATAAGCTATAATAATCAAATTCTCGGTAAATAAATGGGCGATCCCGGCAGCTATCATCACTACCACAGTACCTACAATTTCTGCGGGCAAGTATCGTTTAAGCCATTCTTTACCTTTTTGTTTGAGCATTTATCGGATCAATATAAAGCACTAAACTAATATAAAGAAATTTTTAGAAATTATAGTTTCGTGCACTTTGCTATTTCCGAACCATACAAACGATATTTTTCATCTTTATCAATTTGTGGATTCGTTCCTTCTTGAAATAAGACTATAATATCGGAACCACCAAATAAGAAGTAGCCAAATTCATCTCCCTTGAGCAATTCACTTCCTACTGTGGCAATCATATTCACAGAAGAAACTTGACACATGCCAATAGGAATTATAGCTACAATACCTATATTGCCAAAAGGCGAGTGTGTGGTATCAATAGTAATTACACCGCGTGCTTGTGCAAACTCATATCCATCCTCGGCACTGTCGGGAGAGTCGAATTGATTATTTTTTATTTTCACATCTAAATACACCAATCCATGAATGGGATAACATTCTTTAACAATACCCGCCACAGGTGTATGAAATCTATGATACGAAAATGTACTCAGATAATAGTGAACAAATGTGCCCCCAGCAAAAGCATTATTATATATACTCCCCTGAAGCAAGTGTTCGATACTCGAAAATTTATGGGTATTTTTTACAATAATTTCAGGGATTGTTGAATCAGCTCCAATATGATATATGCCTTTGAAATTACAATCGGCAGGCGAAGTAACTATGGTATTATCAAAAGGGCATGCAATGGGCCGCATTCCAGGGTTTAACTCTCGTGCAAAAAACTGGTTAAAGGTAAGCCAACCACTTGGATTATTGGGTTTGTTACCAATCATTGAATCCTCCACTTTATATAATGGAGAATTGTTACAAAATGTATTTAATGTTTCTTGATTAAAAGAATCTGTGGTATCTAAAAAATTACCCCAACTTTGGGCATATTCAATAAGCCATTTGCTGAACCACGCAATGTTTTCGACTAATGTTGTATTATCCACTCCAACTTCTTGGTCGACGAGCCAGTAAAAATGATTGGTGCGGTCATCCACTTCTTGATGTCCATTTGTACCTGGAATTTTCCAGATAGCATCCTTACTTTCTCTGGGTATCCATTTTGAAAACTCGACTAAGTATATATTGTATTCTTCTAGACTTAGTGGCCAAGATAATGCTTTAAATAAATCAGGATTTAGCTGTTCAGTTGCTATTTTCTTTGCTTTAAACAATGATGCGAGCAATAGCTTATTAAAATTTTCATCGTGTTTTGTTTTCTCGATGAATTTATCAATTATGAATTGCGATGAAAAAAGCATTGTACTTTTTTGGGTGATAAATTAATATAATTAATTTGTCTTCTCTTTCTCTTTCTCTTTCTCTTTTTCCTTTTCCTTTTCCTTTTCTTTTTCCTTAATATTTTCTTTATCCCTATTTTTCCTTCTTAAAAAACCACGCAACAGAAAATTGTGGCTAGCAGCATCCATGTTTTGTTTGAAACCTCCTGCTCCTTGTTTTATATTACCAATTGTTTGGTCAATACTTTGTGCAAACGCGGTATCCATAAATAGTTTGCCGATGGTACCTTTACCAGCACGTATATTGAACATGATGGCAGACAGGTCGTCGGTAATATCAACTGCATTGCTACTTGATAATTCTAAGTTCTGCATAATTTCATCTATGCTTACCGGAGTAGCAGTTGCAATTATATCATCATTTTGAATTGCTTTTTGACCTGCTGAGCCTGGCATTATTACCACGATTTTGCTACCCATAAGTCCATCGGAACCGATGATGGCTCTGCAATCCTTCTTAATAAATTTGGTAACGTCTTCTTCCAGCACAAAATCAACTTTTACGGCCGTATCGTCTATAATTTCAATGTTCTCGACCACCCCTACATTGATGCCTGAAAACCGCACATTATTGCCCACTTGCAGCCCGTTTATATCTCTAAAAACACCACTAATCTGGATAGTATTGCTGAACATTTGTTGTTTGTTACCTATAAAATATATACAGGCTATAAATAATCCGATACCGATGGTAACAAATACGCCTAAGGTAATGGTATTGCTTTTCTTATTTTTCATGATCTTACTTATTTTGCTATTATTATTTTAAAAATGATTGTATCCATGGGTCTTCCGAATTCTGAATCTCATCAAAGGTACCTTCGGCTGCACATACTCCATCGCGTAATACTATGATACGATCGGCAGTAGTTTTTGTGCAGTCGATGTCGTGGGTAATGATAATGGAAGATGTATTATACTTTTTTTGAATATCTTTAATTAGTTTGCTAATCTCTTTTGACGTGATAGGATCAAGACCGGTAGAGGGTTCATCATATAATATAATATCTGGTTTTAATATAAGTGTGCGTGCCAATCCTACTCGTTTACGCATACCACCTGATAGTTCAGAAGGCATTTTATCTATGGCTTCCGAAAGCCCTACATTTTCCAAAACTTCTTTCACCAATGTATCTAGTTCGTCTTGCGTTAATTTACTATCCCCTCTTAATGGGAACTCCAAATTCTCTCTCACTGTCATAGAGTCATATAATGCCCCGCTTTGAAAAAGAAATCCTATCTTTTTTCGTAGCTCGTTTAAGCTTTTGTTTTCTAGTTCATCAATATTATTTCCCAAAACTAATAGCGTGCCTTCATCAGGTTCGATCAATCCGACTATACATTTTATAAGTACCGATTTACCGCTACCCGACTTACCCAGTACCACCAAGTTTTCTCCTTTTGCAAGTTTTAAACTTATATCTTTTAATACACAGTTTTTTCCAAATGATTTTTGCAGGTGCTGTATTTCGAGCACTATATTATTATCATTATCTGATGACAGTGTTGTATTTTTAGTTTGTGCTTCCATTATAGTACTATTCATATAAACTTGTTAACTGCACTGCTATCATATCAATAATAAATATAAGCAATGAACCTAGCACAACTGCCGAGCTTGCTGATAAGCCAACACCTTCGGTTCCTTTGTTTGCATTATATCCTTTATAGCATCCAATAAGTCCGATAGCATATCCGAAGAAAAATGTTTTGATAAAAGCTGGAAATACATCCTTAAAACTAATTGCCTCTATCACCATTGAAAAGAACAAATGAAAACTAACATCTGCTTTAATATTGACACCGGCATAAGAACCAAATAATGAAATTGCTACAGAAAAAATAACTAATAAAGGAATCATTAGTGTGGTTGCTAACACCCGAGTAACTACTATATATTTAAATGGATTAATACCCGACACTTCCATGGCGTCTATTTGTTCGGTTACTTTCATTGATGCAAGCTCAGCTCCAATTCCCGATCCTACTTTACCTGCACATATTAAGGCCGTTATTACAGGGCCAATTTCTCTGATAATGGAAACGCCTACCATTCCTGGCAGCCACGATTCTGCTCCAAACGAGGCAAGTGTTGGCCTCGATTGAATAGTAAGAACTAGGCCCATGATGAAACCAGTAATGCCCACCAGTGGCAATGATTTACAACCCACAATATAACTTTGCTTAACAAGTTCTTTAAACTCGTAAGGTGGGAAAAATACTTCCTTAAAAAAACGACCAGCAAATTTTGACAATAAGGACATCTCCAAAAAGAAACCTTTGATTGCTGCCTTTAAATGATTCTTTCGCTCTTCGTTTGCTGAAGGTTTATCATTTTCTTTTTTATCAGAATTTAGCGATATGTTTGTTTTAACCTCCATTGTTTATATATGTGTTTTTATAATTTCTCCTACCTCAGTTTTTTGCTTAACAGCATTTTCGGTAGCAGGAATGCTTCCATAATAATGATCTGAATATACTTTAGTGAATTCGGCCCCAAATAATACAATAACTGAGGAATAGGAAGTCCATAATAGTATAAGTATAATAGAACCCGCTGCACCATAACCCGAGGCTGGATCGGCTTTACCAAAGTATAATCCCAAAGCTGTTTTGCCTACAACAAATAATAGTGCAGTAACAAATGCTCCAATCCATACCGAATGCCATTTGATTTTTGCGTCGGGCAGTATTTTAAACATCATAGAAAATAGTAACATAATAATTCCAATTGAAATAATAAAATTAAGTAGTTCGAAAAGCACCAATAAAGATTCTGACCAGTGCTTCAATACCCATGTACTTAATGCCGACAATAAAGAGGATACCACCAAAGATATAAGTAGCAGAAATGCGATGGTAATTATTAGACCAAAGGAAAAAAGGCGGGTTTTAAGAAAAGCCAAAATGCCAGATTTCTTAGTTGTAGCTTTTACTTCCCAAATATTATTTAATACTTTTTGAAACTCAACAAATACCGCAGTAGCTCCTATTATAATAGTTAAAATAGCTAGAATAGTTGCCCATAGAGAATCCTTTTTACGGGAAGCCATAAGTACCATTTGCTGAACCTGGTCGGCCGTATCAGTTCCCATGGCCTCGGATACTTGACTTCGCAAGCGGCCATTTACTGCTTCCGTTCCAAAAAAATAACCAGCTAATGATATCACTAATACCAGCAACCCAGGCAAAGAAAATATAGCATTGAAGGCTATAACTGCACTCTCGCTAAAAGGATCGCGGGCATACCACTTTTTAGCCGTTTCCTTAAATAATTTACCTATAATTTTAACGTGTTTCATGGTCCTTCCAAATGTTTTTAATTTATAAATTAATAAATATAGAAAAAGGATTTTCTACTTTCTACCTTTTCTAAATTTTAAATATTTGTCTCTAGGCGATTCTGAATTTATTTCACTAAGATCTTCATTTGCTTTCTTGAGTGATTGAGGAATTTCGCCGTTATATTTTATTGTAAAAGTTGAAAATCCATTGAAGGGTATTATATCGGTATTTGAAACTATTTTTACCTGTTTCACTGTTTGGTTATCTATGAAGTATTGTATAAATAATTTTTCTCTTTCTTTGATCAATTTGTCAAATTTCCCATTTACCAATGCCTCGCCCACTAGCTTGGTACACTTTCCCTGCATTGTATGCATCATTGGATCCTTCACAATGCTATTCACATACTTTATGAACGATGAATCTTGTAATGACATTTTCTCTATATATATTGAGTCCTTCTCGCTTATGAAACCTCCCTTTTTATTCCTACTGCTTATATAATACTTTTTCTTTGCTTCAAAAAACAATATATATTCTTTTTCCTTTTCAGTATAATTATTAGGATGAACTACAATACTCGCACTGGGGTTTTCCTTTAAAAAATTAGCAATTTTATTAATAAACTTCCTTTGCGAGCGGAGTAACTCGTTTTGCCGCATAGCCCACGTAATTGAAAGGTATTTTTGAATTTCATTTTCCGTACTTTTAACTTGGTAACGATAGGGCGTAGTGGGTGGTTTGAATAAAATATTTTTAATCAAATCAGTAATTATATCATGAAAGTTGAAATGAGGGTCTTTTAAATTACCTGTGATGGGAATTTCATAATCAATTACATTGTCACCTTCACGCACAATGGACATAATGAGTGGCATCGGAATCCAGGGTGTCTGTTTCTTTTTTATCTTAGTGGATACCCTTGGATCAATTATTAAAAAATGATTGGTACTATTAATAACATCATCTCTCACATACCAACTCCCCGAAATTTCTAGCTGACCTCTATCTAATGGGAATCCAGTATAAGTTATGATATATGGATTAAAAGCTGCTACTGGTACTTTTTGTAATTTGTAAGTGAAGTCGAAATCTTTGTTATTTTTGGGATTCATACTAATATGTACAGCAACTGAACCATAAGGTTTAAGTCCGCTTTCTAAATACAATCTAACCCAATTTTTAGCCTTCTCTATCGAATCTGCCTTTATAGTAAAGGGATTCAGGCTTGCATAAAATTTTTCATTGATTGAATAGTCATAATACTGAAAATTTCCATTTTTTACATATAGGTTCCTAACTTTATAATCGCTTCGTATTGCATTTTGAAAAATTAATTTTATGTAGTTTGCAATTGCTATAATAAGGTTGAATTTTTCGGGATTGGCATCTACTGTTTTCACGATAGCACCATCATGACCGAACATATGCTGTATATTGTCTAAATAATCATATAACTCATATTTAGCATAAGGAAGGTCGAGCAAGATTGAATCGAAGAAATATCTTTTATGTCCTGGGTCAAGTTCATTAATACCCAATTTAAGTTTCTTAAAGGATGCATAATCATCTTGCCGGGTTTTTCCAAAATGAAATTCATTAATTGCGAAATCTCCGCGAACACTTATTCTATCAGAAAATTTAAAATTTCCTATTGCGTTTAGGTCAGCGTCAATATTGGCAGAAAAGCTTCCATAACTTATCAAATCCTTTAAATATTGTTCTACAATGCTTAAGTCCAATTTATGAGCTAAGAATGCTAAACGATAATCTAGATTTGAAACATTAATCATAAAATTACTGCTAATATCTCCACCACCAACACTGGGCACAAAAGATAATTTACCCGTAATGGAATCTGAATCCCAATATTTACCATCGCTGGTAAAATTAAAATTTTTGATACCATAATTTACTGGAATAAGTGGTTCTATATAATAGAATGTACCATTTTTTATTTCCACATTGAGTATATTCAAATGAACAGGTGCTTTGGTAGTATCGAATATACTATCTTTGGATGCAAATCTTGCGATGAGGTCTGTAAAATTAAAACTTTTCTTTTCTTTGATAATTTTGCCTATCGGTTCGGTAAGCGTGACTGAGCTAATTTCATAGGTTTCTGAGAGCAACTTAAGCATTGATAAATTTACATCCAATCCCTTTGCCGAAAAAAACACGCTGTCACTATTCTGTTCGTATATTTTGAGATCATTAAAATAAACAGAACCCGTAAAAGGATTTACATAAGCCCAATCCATCTTAATTTCCCGTCCAGAATACTTTACATCATATTTTTCAATTAAATATTTGGTAATAGGTGAAATAAAAAGAATCACGATCGTAATCAATGTTACTAAAGTAAATGAAATTCGAAGCAATATTCTTTTCCACCTTTTTTTAGGCATTTTTTCTTTTAATTTCAATATGATATTTTTAGGTTCCAGAATAAATATATAATGTTTAAATACCAAATGCTATACTTCTAAATATTAGTGATTAGAAGTATAGCTATTAGCACTATTGATTTATTTTAAATATCTTCTCAATGTCCATGCGATTGTTTCATGTTCTTCCAATAATCCGGTAAGGAAATCGGCACTACCAGCATCATGGTATTTTTCGCCGCAGAGATTCACCGATTTGCGTATTTCAACTATCACCATTTCATGGTCATTCAACAATTCTTCAATCATCTCTTTTGAAGTAGGATATTTGCTTGGGTGTTCCTTAATATTGGCTAATTTTCCAAATTCTTGCATAGTTCCGATGGCTTTGCTGCCTAACTTGCTAATACGTTCAGCAACTTCATCGATAGACTCTTCCAGGCGTTTATACTGGTTCTCGAATAATTTGTGAAGTTCCATGAAGCTGTCACCAGACACGTTCCAATGAAATTTTCTTGTTTTGGTGTAAAGTGTTACCTCATCGGCAAGTACTACAGATAATAACTTAGTTACTTCATGTAATTTTTTTTCTGAAATTCCTATTTTCGGTTTCATAATATTATATATTAAATTTTTTATTTTTTCAATTTTATTTTATATTTAACAATTGCTGGCATGGTATCTCCCAATAATAAACCCCAAGGCTTTAATCCCTCTATTCGGTCGAAAATAAGTTTGGCAATAGCGGTGAGTGGAAGGGAAAGAAACATACCCGGTATACCCCATATAGCCTCGCCACATATAATAACAACAATGGCTATAAAAGCATTTATTTTTATCTTTGAACCCACGACTTTTGGAACAATAAAATTATTATCTATAATTTGGATGCCAGAATAAAGCATCCAAATATAAAGTATATATATGGCGTCATCTTTGGTTACCATCGCTATAACCATATAAATACCCATTGCTATAATTCCTCCCAGATAGGGAATGATATTGAGTATAGCACCCAATATGCCTAGCACCACCGCGTATTCGATTCCCATAATAAGCAGCCCCACCGAGTTTAGTGTAGCTATAATAAGAGCTTCCAGTAATAGGCCGACCAAATATCTTTGAATAACGGATTTAGTAGAAGTCAGTATTTCATTCACTTCATTCTCGTTGGTCTTACCAAAAAGTTTGCGGATAAATTCAAGCAGTAAAGGCTGGTAAAATAATATCATAAAAATATATACAGGAATCAAGAAAATAACAACCACGGCACTCCCCATTATGGAGAGCGTAGCACCAATAGATGACCTACCGCCAGCAATAATTTCTGCTTTCGTATCCACAATAAAAATGTTTATTTTATCGATACTGATATTGAAACTTTCGGAAGCCCACAACACACCTTTGTTCAAGAATTCATAAAATTTGCTTAGAAGCCTCGGAAAAGCATCAGAAAATTGAGTTAACTGCGACGATAAAAGTACTACCAATAAAATTAAGGTGAGACATACAGTGGATAATGAAACTATAATGGCTAGTATGCGGTTCATTCTTTTCTTAACTAAAAACGAAACCATCGAGCTTAGCAATATGGCAATGATGCCTGAAATTACAATAGGCACAATAATATGCTGGCCAATATATAGCACAGCTACAAACGCAAACAGTCCTATAAAAATTAGAGCTGTTCTAGCATAAAAGGGAATTTTATAAGTATTCATACTTTTTATATAACTATCAAAATAAATTTATGATTCTATTTTCTTCTTTAATACGTATACTTAACATAATAGCGTTAAGAAATGAAAAAATAATTGCTGTAGTATACAAATTAAATATGAGCGGGACGACCAAAATTTCGCATACCACAATAAAGTAATTTGGATGTTTAAAATATTTATAGAGTCCTGCTCTCACCAGTGGGACACTGTGTATGCGAAATATCTTGGTATTCCAATATTTCCCTAAAGAATTTATTACCTGTACTTTTACTAATATCAATACCAAAAACAAAATCAACAAAGAATAATTTACTTTTTCGGTACCATTAAATCTATATTCAATTATTAATGAAACAATAAAAAGCAGGTGGAGCAGCACCATAAACGGATAATGCTTTTGTCCATACTCTACTGCACCATTTTTGCGGAGCCAAATTTCATTTCTTTTGGCAATAATTAATTCGCACAATCGAAGTGCAATAAAAAATGATATGAAAACAGTGAAATACATAGCCTAACTTTTATACATTTCTAACAATACCATTTCACTTGAAAAACCTGGCCCCATTGCCACCATTAATCCATAACCATTGGTAAACCCCTCTCGTAAAAAACTTTCCAAAACATATAGCACAGTAGCACTAGACATGTTGCCATAGTTATTCATAGTTTCACGTGTAGTTTTTAAAAAATCACCTGCTACTGGCAATGCGTTGCTATACGCTTCTAATACTTTTTTGCCACCTGGATGAAAGACAAAATTTTTAATATCTCCTAGTTCCAAATTTTGTTTTGCCAAAAAATAGATAATATCTTCTTTTATATTATTGTTGATTATTGTAGGAATATCCTGAGAGAATAGCACTTTAAAGCCAGTGTCTAAGAACTCCCAGCCCATCACATCCAGCGAATCATTATATAATTTACTACATGATGCTATTATTGAAATCTGGTCATTGGTTTTATAGTTATCGCCTTCTATGATGCAGGCTGCTATTCCATCGGAAAATAAACTAGAGGCAACAAAATTGCTTTTGCTATAATCATTCCTCAAAAATGTTAAGGAACATAACTCAACAGTAACCAATAAAACTATTGCGTTTGGATTTGCCTTAGCTGCTGCATTGGCCTTTGCCATGCCCGATACGCCCCCAGCACAACCCAAGCCAAATATTGCCATACGATTGATGTGCGGGTGTAATTTTAATTTGTTAATTATTAATGCGTCTAAACTTGGCGTAGCTAGACCTGTAGATGAAACAAAAATGATGTCTGTAATATCACTCTTACTAATATTAGATATCGCTAAACATTCTTCTATTGCTTGTATAGAATACTCCAGTGAGCAGCGTATATATTCTTTGTTGTTTTCTTCAAAACTATTTTGCGTAGCATAAGTATGCAGTGGCTTACAAAAATTTCTAAATTTAATTTCTGTGTGATCGAAAACATGTATTAATCTTTCTGTTTGTGGAAAATCTTGCAAAAACAATTCTTTTGCATATTCCTTCACTTTTTGTTGTTCAACTTTATAAGGAAGATCGATTTTTGATACTGCAGCTATAGAAGGCATATATATATATATTATTCTACAACTATTTTCCCTTGCATCTTGTCATGATGCTTACAGTAATAAGTGTAGGTTCCTGAATTGTTAAAAGTAAATAAGAAAGTATCATTCTTATGCATATTTCCGCTATCGAATAATCCCTTTGTGTTTGATGTTACTGTATGCGGCATCAAAGCCTGTTTGTCTATCCATTTCACTTTAGTGCCCTTGGCAATGGTAACAATAGCTGGCGAAAATGCCATGTCTGCTATTATAATTTCGGTGGACGGTCTGTTCTCATTTGCTAACACATCACTATTATTGGCAGTAGTAGAAGAGCATGAGCAAATTGCAAAAGAAAAAAAGAAGCCTACTATTAAAAGGCCGATATATTGTTTTGATGGTATAGTTGTTTTCATAATTGAATTAATAAAAGATTAAAAAAACAGAAGAACGGTTCTGCCTAAATATAGGCAGACGTTCTACTGTGATTTATCAAAATAAAAAATTATTCCTTTTCCATATTCTTTTCAGCCATCCTTGAGATTGATTTACCAAGGTCGTCCATTTTTCTGTTAAAATTTTGTTTAAATTCTTTCCACTTTCCTTTTGCCCCTGTATTATATTCTTTTACTTCAGCTTTTAGTTCCGTGTTTTTTTGATCGAATTCCACTATCTGTTTTTCATATTGTATCCGTACCTCTTCCTTTTTTGTTTTTAACTTCGCTCTAAGTACAGCAATCTGGCGGTCGTTTTCCAATAGTTGGGCTTCTGTTTCACTTTTGTAAGCTGCATACTCCTTAATCGAATCCAAACGCGATTCCTCTAATTCTTGTTCAGCTTCTACTAAATTTTCTTTTGCCTGCTCTACTTTTTCTTGCTTCTTTTCAGTAGAAGAAGTACAGCCAACAATTATAGCTGTTGTGGCAAATCCAACGAAAGCCAATTTCATCCCTATAGCCATATGGATTTTGCGTGTGTTTACTTTTTTCATGTTTATTTTTTATATTATATATTTATTATTCCTGATTTTCATGTTCTGGTTTCCGGTGTACCAATTTACTGATACCTGAAATTATTTTTGGCATATTGTTACTTATAAGTGAAGAGGCAATATTTCCCACCAATAGTGAACTTAGAAAACCTTTGATACTTCTATTTTTTCCCAATACTTTATCTATGATAAAATGGGTACCCATATTGATTCCCACCTTGGTCAAATCGCGTTGCACCTCTCTGTCGCTTGCCAGTTCGCGTATAGACCCTTTGAGCATATTGATAGGGCTTAGATGATATACAAATTCCTTAGCGGTATGTTTAAGCTCCGTTTCTTGATCAAATCTCTCAGACTTCAGATGCATAATACGCAATGCTAAATCCGTATGGTTGGTGATTTCTGTATTATCGATTTCTGACATTTGATAACTGTGTGCTAATTATTTAGAAAATATTTTCCTGATGATCATATTACGTATAGGATTTTCGAGCATACTCTTTTTCCCAATCATTAGTATAAGGTATAATAGAAAATAAAATCCTCCAACTATTATAAATCCAGAATAGTTATCGCCCATTCTATAGGAGAGATATAAGCCAACACCAACGCTAAGAAAAATGGTAAACAAAAGTCCTACTATAAACACAATAAGATTGCTAATTAAGCCAGAACCAATCACCGAGGATCTTTCACTTGCTTCTAGTTTAAATAATTCGTAATTTGTATTTACGTATTTTTTTAAACTATTGCTTAGCTCATCAATTTTTTCTTGGTCTATCATTGGTGGTAGTTAGATTTTATTTATTATATTACAAGTAGAATGTATATAAATATTATAATTAATGAATAGCTAGACCAACAGTAGAAGCACCTGTAGAAAGATCCAAAAACAATCCTACTCTTCTGTTTATATGATACTCTGCACCCAAGTGTAAACTAAGGAACAATGGGCTGTTAGATAAATACTTATTTCCTTCATACCCATTTTGCCAAGTAACTTTTCTGATAGCAACGCCCAGTGAACCTGCTAAATAGAAGTCCCAATCGGCACCAGCTTGCAAAAGTTGATCAAAATAGTAAGACCCTTTAATTCCAACAGGAATTACAGTTTCACGATATAGATAATACTGATGAGGTTTATTGGGATTTCCCCAATAATAATTCTGCTGATAGGTATAAAAACTAATGAACGGGGCTAAGGTAAAATTCCTAGCAACGTCAAATTCATAATTAAGATGTAGCACTGGCATTGAATGGTTGGTATATCCATAATATCCTATTCCCAAACCAAGATTCAAGGTCTTTCCGTACTTTTCAGGAGAATATGTTTTTTGAGCGTGACTGTTAAAATTCAGAAAACATCCGAATAATAATATAATTGTTAATTTTTTCATTATATATTAACTATGCTTTTACTGTATTATCAACTTTGGTTTTGCCATTATGATCCATACTATGCACTTTATCCTCAATTGTATCTTCCATATTTTCCGCTTTTTTGCGTAAGCTATTGGCTTCATCCTTCATTTTTTGTTTGAGGTCGTCAGCCAAATTTTTAGCTCCGCTAACAAGTTTGTTACGGGTATTGCTTCCTTTGTCAGGAGCAAATAAAACGCCGAGTGCAGCTCCTACAAGAGCCCCAGCAACTAATGCACCGATTACTTTTACTGTAGTGTTTGAATTTTCCATGATGGTTATGTTTTTTTTAAAATTAAATAAAGATTATATATATTAAATTAATTATGCTCTTACAGCATCTACTTTTTGTTTAACACTATGTGCTAAGTCATGCAATTTATCTTCGGCCATACTTTCAAGATGTGCAGCTTTTTTGCGTAGAGCTTTAGCTTCATCTATCATTTTTTCTTTGAGATCTTCCGCTAAATCTTTCGCACCTGTAGCAATTTTGCCACGTGTCTTACTTCCTTTGTCAGGGGCAAATAGAACTCCGATAGCTGCTCCTACTATAGTGCCTACTACCAATGCTCCGATTACTTTTCCTGTTGTGTTGTTTGAATTTTTCATGATTGTAATTTATTTAATTTGATTGTTTATTTGATTTAAAAATTATTTTAGAATAAAAAGGTGAACCCGATATATCCTGCATTGGTTTTTCTTGAAGTTTTTATCATAACATTATAGCTATCGTTTCCACTAGACGTACCTGCCATATTTACTAGACCATAAAATCCACGATATCCTATATCGAAGCGTATTGTTTTTGCTGGATTAAGAGCGACCTCTAAGCCCGTTCCGAAGGCAAAACCAAAGTCGCCTTTTCTTACTGCAATCATTGCCTTCAAAGAATCGCTATTATCTCCACCAGTAGTTTGAATACTTGATCCTACATTGAATCCAATCTGCGGACCTGCAACTACATTTAAGTTAAACTTCATAGCTTTGCTAGTATTTAACGAGAGCATTAAAGGAAAATTTATATAACTTATATCTATTCTATGACTTGCTGTGCGGTCGCTATAAGCTTGAGAAAGTTTATAATAATCAAGCTCTCCTTGAAAGCCAACATGTCTATTAAAATCTAGTCCCATCATCAATCCAAAACCATGGCTCAATGTTGATGAACCTTGCACGATGTCACCATTATAGGTTCTAAAATCGAAGGCCGCAAATGTGGGCATATAACGAATTCCGTACTCCGATTTTCTGAATGGATTGGCATCTTTTCCACTTTTAATGGACGTGGGGCTATATAAAGTTTGTGTATGCTTAATGGGATCATTGGCTGATGCAGCACCTACAAATACAAATGCAATTGCAATCGCCATTACGTTTTTTAATTTAATGTGTTTCATTTTAGTGTTTATTACTTTAAGTTTATGAATTATATACTGATATACATTTACTAGTTATGCTGCTGCACAGCCTCTGCTTCTTGTTTCGCAAATTTTGCTTCATCATCCATTTTGTCATCCAGGCATGATGAATTTTTCCTGCCGCACATCAATCTACAGCGGGTGTTACTGCCCTTGTCAGGTGCGAATAAAACTCCCAATGCTGCTCCCACAAATGCTCCTACCAATAAGGTAGCAATTACTTTTCCTTTACTATTTGAACTTTCCATTTTATTTCCCATTTTAGTATTGTTTGACTTATTTATTTGAAATTAAGCTGCACTTCTGCCACTGATTACCCTAAGTAAAACTGCAATAATTGCAATCACTAAAAGTATGTGAATGATTCCTGTTGCACTATATGCAAAAAAGCCTATAGCCCATGCTACGATAAGTATTACTGCGATAAAATATAGCAAGTTGCTCATAATATTGTTTTATTAAAATATAGCTGAATTATTATACTGCAAATATGAATGTAGTACTCAAATCAAGTATTATATAATTCTGTAAATAAGTTACATAATTCACTTATTGAGATTCAGTAATCGGGGAGATGACATCTGTTCTCCTCATACTAGAAGAAAAGAATAAAATATCAGCAGCACCGAAATCAGTATCAACTTCGCAGCGGGGAGCCATGATTCTGTGCCGAAATCTTCCTAGGCTGGGTGAGACTGAATTGTAATAACCAAACCTCTTATTAAGGCTTGTAACAACTACTGGCGTTACGATATCTATTCCCTATATAAAAATACTGCCGAAATAATTCCGCAAATTCAAATCTTGTTTTAAAGGCTTCTTTAAAAAACCTTGCCGCAAAACTTGATATAGAACCTATTTCAACTAAAAATATTTTAAAAGGTTTTTTTTCTTTTACTTATAGATAACACTTCTGAAATTTTTAAACAAATAAATAATTCTATCAAATATATATAGCGTTTTCTTTGCTATAACAAAATTTGTTCTTAGAAAGTATTTTCTTCTTTTGTTAATTCAACTTCACAATCTATTCTCACACCGTCGCTCAATAGCAAGCCGCCAGTTTCTAATATGGTATTCCAGTTCAAGCCCCAATCTTTACGGTTTATAAGTCCCGTAACCGAAAAACCTGCTTTCTCAATTCCATCAGGGTCTTTCATTAAGCCCCCATATACAATATTCAACTTTATTTGTTTGGTAATATTTTTAATGGTGAGTTCTCCATACAATTCATACCCATCGTTTGCTGCATTGGGATAACTGTTGCCGATAAAAGAAATTTGTTTATATTTTTCGACATCAAAAAATTCTGAACCTTTTAAATGTTCATCACGATTTTTATCGCCTGTATCAATAGATGCTGGGTTTATCCAAAAATCAATTTCAGAAGTCATGAAATCTGCTTCATGTGTATATATGTTCGCTCCAAATTCCTTAAATACACCTTTTATATTGGCAATCATCAAATGTTTTACTTTGAAACCAATCTCGCTATGCGATAAATCGATTTCCCATTTTGTTTGGGTAATTATTTCTGAAGTTTCCATTATTTTATGTATTTAATTATTTTGAAATTAGTTAGAAAATCAATGCCTGATCCTATGAATCTTATGCCTATACCTAAAGAAAAGAGTATCAATTGCTATTTGTATTTGAATAGTGTATTTACCACTATAGCAATCATAAATATAATATATCCTACTATCATTTTTTCAGGGTAGGTTTAAAGTGCTTGTCTGTTAATAAATACTATTCTCGCAATAAAAGCATTATTCAATTGTAAATATAATAAACAATGCTTTTATAAAACTTGATGCTACAAACCTTCAATAATCTTATGCAATTCTTCTTTCGTTTTGCCAAGTTTAACCTGAATTTTACCTAGCATTTCATCTTTTTTTCCTTCTGCAAATAGTAGGTCATTGTCTGTTAAGGTTGCAAATTTCTGCTTGAGTTTTCCTTTCTGCTCATTCCAGTTTCCTTTAATTTCTGTGGTATTCATTTTATATTAAGTTTAGATTTATAACTGAATTGTTATATTGCAAATTTGAGTGCATATTCAAAATAAACTGTTACACTTTGTTTATAAAATGTTATATATTTCACAGATTTAGGAATAATTTTCCAAAAGTTTAGAACTTTTGGAAAATTGGTAGTCCGTGATACAGAATGCCGTCTTCGATTCCAACAGTCTCTTTATGGTCCCGACCCTTCGGGGCAGGTCATTATGTTAACAAAACAAAGGTGGTCCCGAAAGCCTGGCAAGCTTGCGGGGGGATGAGTTTGTTACAGTATTTTTGTATTACCAAAAGGCCACCCGCAGGGGTTTTAAACGCCAATATATAATATATATAGGAAGTCGTTCCTATGGTCTTGCAAAAAAAAATCGGAGAACTATATATCATATAATCCTCCGATTTTAGCAATCTAATCTAACTTTATCTTATCTTGGAACAAAATGTAATTCTAGTTTATCACTCTCTCTTTTTAACCACATTTCATCTTCTTTTAATCTTAAAATCTCATACACTCCATCGGCATTATTATTGTCGAAGTCGAAAGATATTTTATCTTTGTTGCTCACAAATGCCCAAGTACCTTTTGTAGTATAATCGTAATCGACAGTAATAATTTTGTAATTAGCAGTAAGACTTGCACTACCAGTTTTGGTAAGGTCTAGTTCATATTTGTTGTAAGAACCAGTAACATCACTGTCGCCGTCATAAGCCTGACCTACTTTCCAGTTATTACTAACACGTTCTGTTTTTGAACGTAAACTAAGGAGTGGACCGTCAGAATATTTTTTACAAGAGCTAACAGAGAAGAATATTATTGCTGCCAATAATATGGTAATTTGATTTGTTTTCATTTTTTTTGTTGAGTTTTTCATTATTGTTTTTTCTTTATATATTATACTACAAAGGTGCGTATTTATATACTATAGGGTATTACATATATATAATAAAACTTTATATATATCACTTGTTCCATATTTGAAAAAGCAAGTTCTTATTCTAATAAAATTAGAAATTAATGTGTCGCTGTTATGCTCCAATAGCTAGCGGAGTAAGGTTTTTTAGTTCGATTTGCAATTCTCTGTAAGCCTGTTGAAATGCATGATCAACTTTGAGGAACAAATCGGGTATAAGATGAAGATATTGTCTATTGGCCGCATACTCATCCATAAGTTTGGCAGCATGTGAAATACCGATGGGCATTCCTAAAAAATCAACCGAAGGTCTTAATTTATGTGCATTGCTATGAAACCCATCCCAATTATATGCAGCTAAGCATTGGTTCATTTCTGATATATATTGCGGTGTTTGGGTTAAGACCAATTGAATCAACTCTCGCAGAAATTTCGGATTATTGGGCGAGAGGCTTTTCAGGTAATCTAAATTACATATTTTGACTTCTGCTGTTGTCCTCATTTTATTAACCAATAAGGAAATTTTATTCAATAATTCAGTTGGGTTAAATGGCTTGGAAATATATTTGTCAATTCCTACTTTTATACATTTGTCCATTTCTCCTACACTCAAATCAGCCGTTAATGCTATAATAGGAGTCGTTGATTTGGGCGGTAGCATTTCGGTGCGTATAAACCTAGTGGCTTCAAAGCCGTCCATTTCGGGCATCATCAAATCCATCAAAATGACATCATAATGATTTTGCTCTAGTAGCTCGATGGCAACTCTTCCGTTCTCTGCTATATCCGTTTCAAAACCGAAATCGTGCAAAGTAGTCTCAGTTAAAAGTTGATTGAAAGGAATATCTTCTACGATTAATATTTTTAATTTTCCCAATTTTTGGGTCTCGCTGCTGTACATAGTATAACTTCTAAACATTTCAAAAGTTTGAAAATTTTGGAATGCCGATTTGGAATTTTAAAAGAGTGCTTAAATCACATTTAATGCATGATGCCTTACGTCTTCTTTTTGGGCATCGCGAGCGAGTGTGAAATGGCCTTGAGCTTTAATGGTACTTTGAGCTGCTTTATCGTGTTCACCATCTTCATGGTGCTTAGCTGCTGCTAAGTGATGCTGTGCCGCTGCCTCTAAATGCGAAGCTATTTTTTTGTGGTTTTCAATACCCTTTTGGTTTTCGTTTGAACTAGACATTTGTTTAATTTTAATTAATTGTATAACTGAATTGCTATACCACAAAGGTCTATACAGATACATAATAGCATCTTATATAAGTTTGAAAATATATTACATGAATCACATATTTTAAAACACGATTGGTATTATACCAATTTATATTGTGCTGCTTCGCAATCCATGATGACTGCTAATTCTTGCGATTGTATAAAATATTTATCAATGGTTAATCTGGACAAGAGGTAGCTTAAAGTTGATTCAGCTCCCTGATTCAAATTAATATGGCTTTCTTCCAATCCATCGTAACAGCCGCCCGTACTCGGATTGTACACAATCTGATGGAGATGGTTATTACCATGAAACCAATTAAAAGCAGTTGTCATTTTATCCAAATAGGTTCTGTCGTTTAAGGTATCATAGAAGAGGCTTAGTGCTAAAATAGTATAAGCAACATCAATAGGTTGTTCTCCAAAACTATGGGAAATTTTCCCTTTCAGGTGCCAGCCTTGGTTTGATACTACTTTAATTTTTTCGTTTTTGAAAATAATAGATAGTAAAAAATGGAATGACTGCTTGGCAATATTCTTATATAATGGGTTACCTGTACTTTTGTAAGCATATAGCAGTGATTCTGGCAACACACTGTTGGCATAAGTAAGATATTCTTCGAACCATTTCCAAGTGCCATCGGATACCTGCTTGTATTTTGAAACCAAATTATTGGCTAGGGTAATAATAATCTGTTTGATATTATCATCATTCTTCACCATATTATAATGATACAATCCTTTAATAGCAAATGCAATGGCCCTGGGAGAATGCAATCCAATGATATGTTTAAGTGATTTATTCAAAGCACATTCGGCTTTGTTTATGAGGTCAATATGAAATAAATTCCTGTGCGAAATAAATTCTCCCAATGCCCATATTGTTCTTCCATTTGAATCCTCCAGATTTTCATCATGATTTTTATCATAGTATCTTCCTTCGTGATCTACATAATTCAAAAAATTCCCATCACTTTGTTGGCAGAATATGATAAAACTGAGATAAGTATTAATAAGTTTTAAATTGGTGTGGTCGCCAGTAAGTTTATAATGTTTGGTAACAGCAATCAAGGCACGGGCATTATCGTCAATGGTATAACCTGTATCAATATCGGGATTGGAAATGGCCGAAAATTGTATCATCCCCTCATTCGTGGTCATGCGAATGATATGTTTCAATGAAATATGCGGAATTTCATATTTCAAAGGAACTTCAACAGCTATATATTTATAAATTAATTCTACATGTGCGATGGCGGAATTTTGCCAAGCAGTCGGGTATATTTTATGCAGTCCGTTTAACCTCATTTGTTGCAATAAATCGGGATTGGAAAGTAAATGTATTGTTGCATTTGCAAGTTGTTCGGGGTTCTGAAAATCAACAATAATTCCAGCACCATTATCCAACATTTCGGAGGCATGCGGAATAGGTGTAGAAATAATGGGGCACCCGCACGACATGGCATAAGCAAATGTGCCACTAACAGCTTGGTGCGGATCTTTGGAAGTAAAAAGATATATATTGGAGCGTTGAAGGTATGCCAACAAATCGTTCAGCGGTAAATATTTATTAATAAATTCTACATGGTTCTGTAAATTGAGTTGTATCACTTTTTCTTGCAAAAATTCTCTATACTTTTCTCCATCTTGTTTTACAATTTCCGGATGTGTTTTACCTATAATAAGATATACTAAATTGGGAAATTCTTTAACAATGGCAGGAAGTGCATCGAGAGCCGTTTCAATACTTTTGCCCGAACTGAGCAAACCAAAAGTAGAAAGCACCAACCTGTCGCCCAAATGATTTTTAATTGTATTTTCTATATGTTCAAATGATGACAGTAAGTGTGTCCCATGGTGAATGACTTCTATCTTTTCTGCAGGAACCTCATATTCTATTTCTAAAATATTGGCTGCATTTTTTGTCATTACCACTATACTTTTTGAAAGAGCAACAATGTCTTGAATTACTCTTTTCCTATATATATTAGGGTTGGGCAACACCGTGTGAAAAGTTGTGATGACAGGCTTATTTACCATTGCAAGAAAGCTCAGAAGATAATCCCCATATTCTCCGCCAAACAATCCAAATTCGTGTTGTACAAAAACTAATTTCAAGTTTTTGTCTATGTTTATTTTTTGAGCTAAATCAAGATATGGCTTTAATTCTGAAGTTTGCAACACATATTTCACTTCATCGGAATATATATAATTTTGCTCCTTTTTTTCGAGAGCACATACTTTCAACGAAAATGATTTCCCAAACTTATCCTGTATAGCATGGAGCAAATCCTGACTATAAGTCGCTATACCACATTCTCGGGGAGGAAAAGTAGTGAGGAAAAGAATTTCCGGCAAAGCTGAATCTGGCTTATTGATCGCTATTATTTTTTTATTCTTTACTATATTACTCTTAACAACAGGGTATGCATAATTATATAACTTTTGGTAAAGAAATATTTCTTTATTGGTGTTGTATAAAATTATATTTTTCATTTCATTTGATCTTATTACTTAGTAATTCTTTTAATAATGATTTTAAACTTAGAGATGCACAAGCAATTTGTTCGTCGGCAGCCCCATAATAAATATATAAGGTATCGCCGAAAAGGGCAGTGCCTGTAGGGAAAACTACATTATTCACTTCCCCTCGCAATTCCCATTGATACTCGGGACTAAATAATGAATAAGGCAAACGAGCAATTTCTTTACCTGGGTTTTCTAAATCTAACAATGCGGCACAGGCCGAATACACATATCCTGAAGTAGAATCGCACACACCATGATATATTAATAACCACCCATGTGCTGTTTCTATTGGTGGGCATCCGCCACCTACATAACTTACTTCATGTTTATACTTTGGCGAAAGCACGATATTGTCAGTCAGATGCAGAAAATATTTTTTCCAAAATTCTTTTGTGAGTTCTTGTATATTATCTACGGATACAATCTGTATATCTGGTCGGATACGGTGAAGGAAATATAACTTATTTTTTATTTTTCGGGGAAAGAAAATTACATTCTTGTCCCAAAGCAACATCTTTTTATCCGGGTTGTTTTTTATATTGTTGTGTAAATGAAAACGCTCATATTTTTGATTAAGCTCGGCATTACTTTCAGCAAAGCATTTAAATTCTTCGTAGGTAAATTGTGGCACAATCATACCCTGTTTTTCAAAGTGTTTTAAATCGGTCGAGGTGGCCAAAGCCCCCATCGCATTTACGCCATCGTAAGCGGTATAGCTGAGATAATATACATCTTCAATTTTTACAATCCGAGGATCTTCCACCCCATGCGATTCATATTCAAATTCGGGGCTAAGTATGGGCTTTTCATGCCTTTCGACCACAGTTAATGGATCGTCCAGTCTGCAATATCCAATGGTGGAATAGTTTCCTTTGCGTACAGCCCTGTAAAACATGTGAACCACTTTACCTTCTTGCATAATTGCCGGATTCAACACGCCATCGTCTTCAAACGGTAAAATAGTTTTTAAAAGGATGATACCTTCTTTTTTTATACTTATCATAACCCGATGAAGTGTTTATCAAAGTTATAAATAGCTGCTTGTTCTTTTCTGAAATTATCAAAAATGATATATGACAATCCTACAATAAAAATTGCCAGGACGGAAATTAAAAGTATGCTAATCAGAAGGGTCATTAAAATGGTCATGGCACTAGTTGGATTTAATATATGATAGCTAAAAAAATATCCAGAGTGGTTTCCTGTTCCGCTCCAGTCCAGACGAATCGGGACGGAACAGTGGAACTAGGGGACTGGATATAACTATTTTAATAAATAGTCAAAGACGTTTGTTTCGAAATAAAAAAGGATTGTGTAAACTATAAGGTATTCGTTCTTGCCTGATTTGTATTAATGCTATAGAGATGATTGAAGAGAAGCAATAATTGTTGTAAGTCTTGACTGGTGTGGCCAACTTTTGCCTTTACATTTTTTGCTTTACCAGCTTTTTCACTTTTGTATGGCAAGTCCGTTTCAGTCGATGTGGAGAACTGAGATTTGGGATTATCTTTATGTGCGTCCCAATTTCTACTAGCAGTAATTGTTTTGGAAGGTATATGTGTCATGTTATTATTAATTAAATGGGTTGGATTTGGCAACTCTGCTTTGCTAGTTTACAGATTTGACAACGCTGCCTTGCTACTGTGTATGCAGACTGTGTAGATTTGACAACTCTGCCTTGCTACTGCGTATGCAGAGTTGCCAAATCTGCATATGTTTATATTATACATATTGCGAGCAGTAATCGTGTACCATCATAAATGTAGCTGCTAATACCACATCGGCCGGAATATTGACTTTGTGTGGATGTTCTCTGGGTATCTGCTCAGGATGCTCTTCTGTTTCACCCGGTGGATGATTAATAGGTTGTTGCTTATCGGGTGCTGTAGGTTGTTTTTGAACTTCCTTTTCAACTTCAGGCTGTGCTGGCACGGTGGCTTTTTGGGGATCTATATTTTTCATAATAGGTATGGATTTATCTCGATTTTTATGACGGGCTTACTTCTACAAAGGTGAAGGTATACCTGATGGTAATTGTTACACTTATGCACTAAAAAATTGTATATTTCACATATTTTAACTCATACCATAAGTTTTGTTGGATTTGACAACGCTGCCTCGCTGGTGCATTGGCAGAATTGTCAAATCTGCGGGGCTTACCACATCAACCCCTCCCGACACGGGGGGAAGGGCGTAAACCTTGCATTGCGTATACTGCGTTGTCAAATCAAATCATCTGCACAGGCTGATTGGGCGTTCACCGCGGCGAATGTTGGTGAAGAAAATAAAGGTCGTCCCTACAGTCCCGATACCCCCGCATCCCGATAATTATCGGGATTAAGCGGGGCTATCGGGATATAATTCGGCATTACCATTCTAAAAATTAATCCGCCTCAGGCGGAGAAATATTATAGTTTAAGAATTGGTATAAGAAATGGTATAAGTATGTTAACCTAAGCAGCAGTAGATGTCTCTCCCGCAAGCTTGCGGGACGACATGACAAAATAATTGAAGCCTCCGCAACGAACGCCCGAATATATCATCTGAACCAAGAAAAATAAAAAATTCTAAATGTAATCCACCCGCGGCGGATAAAATAATACTACATTCTATCCATATACCAATTCAATTCTTTTTCAATTTTTTTGTAGTGAAAAATATTGGTGATAATTTTTTGTAAACGCATAAATGCAGTTTCACTTTTTACAACATAGTCGTATGCCTTGTGGTGCATACAGTTGATGGCGACTTCTATTTTATCTTGCGATGAAAGCATCACGACGGGAATATCGAGATTGTATTCTTTTATTTTATCTAATACTTCCATGCCATTCATGGCACCTTTTTCTATACCATCTAAATGATAATCTAATATAATAACATCTGGCCCATTTGATAAATGCTCGATGCACAGTTCGCCAGTTGCATAGGTTTCAATATCGAAATCGGCATGCTGCAGAAAATCAATTTCCATGCCTTTCAAAAACACAGCATCATCATCAACCAAAAAAAGTTTTATTTTATTATCCTTGTTCATGCGTTTATATTTTTAATAGCGTCATATTCTTCCTGTAATTCAATGCATGCTTGTGTGCATACATTTGCGAGCTGCAATACCATGTCAGGTATTCCTTCGGCTCCTATTTGTGTACTTGCATATTCTTGAATCTTTCGGGCCATGTTTTCAAAATCAATATGCATTCCCATAATTGAAAATGAGGGAATCATTTTATGCACTGCCGATTGCAATGAGGCCCAATCTTTATTTTCCAGACCTGCCTGCATAGCTAAAATTAACGGCGGCGTTTGCTCCAAATACAATGAAATCATTTCCATCATCAATTCAGGATTCGATTTGGTTCGGTGATTCAAATATACTAAATCAATACATCTCATTTTTTTAATTATGCCCTCTGTATCTTCAGCATATCCAAAATTGGTAAGAGGCTTTTTTACCAAGCCTACTATTTTACTATATAACAATCTTTCATCAATAGGTTTGGCTATATAATCATTCATGCCCACTGCGGTGCATTTTGCCAAATCTACCGTGGTTACATCGGCTGTAAGTGCTATTATAGGTATACTGGATTTCATTACATTGCGTATATAATCTGTAGCTTCAAACCCATTCATTTCGGGCATTTGCAAATCCATTAATATAATATCGTATTTATTGTTTTCAAGTTTCTCGATAGCAATTCGTCCGTTCGCTGCAATATCGCGTTCAAATCCAAAATCGTCTAATAATGTTTTCATCAATAATTGATTGAGTGCTATATCTTCGACCACCAATATTTTTATGTTTTTTATTTCGCTATCTAATTCTACTAATTCCATATCATTTACTGCTTCATCCTTTGTTTTTTGAAAATTTAATATGAAACTAAAAGTAGAACCTTCATCCACTTTACTTTTTACTGTAATACTTCCCGCTTGCGATTCAACTAATTGTTTCACGATGGCGAGTCCTAATCCTGTACCTCCAAATAAGCGTGAAGTGCCGCTGCTTGCTTGCTGGAAATTTTCAAATATTTTTTCTATTTTAGTTTCGTTTATACCTATTCCTGTATCGGAAACTGCAAATTCTATACTTGCACATTCATCATCCTCACTATGTAGTTTCACACCAACAGTAATTTTTCCTACGTTGGTAAATTTCACCGCATTGCTTACCAGGTTTAATATAATTTGGTGTAAACGAACTGGGTCGCCCACCAATACTTGTGGGATATTATTATCATACTCGGTAACCAATTCTAGATTTTTTTCTTGTATTTTAGTTTCAAACAAATGCAGCATGGCCGATATAGAAGATGACATTTTGAAAGGTGTTTTTTCAAAGGTCATTTTGCCCGCATCTACTTTTGCTAAATCTAAAATATCATTGATGAGTACAATTAGTGCATCACCACTCATTTTGATAGCAGATAAATATTCTTTTTGCTTTGCAGTTAATTCTGTTTTTAATACTACCTTGGTAAAACCTATAATAGCATTCATAGGCGTACGAATTTCGTGACTCATATTTGAGAGAAACTGTTGTTTCGCTTTCACCGCGTCTACCGCCATTCTTGTGGCATTCTCTGCTTTTTCTTTTGCTTCTTCGGCTAACATAGTTGCCATCTCCGCAAATACTTTTGCTTCTATTAATTCAGTTGCAATTCTTTTTTGTTCTGTTACATCTCTTGCTACAATTACTACACCCAATACATTTCCGCGGTCATCTTTATATACCGAACCATTAAATAATACATCGGTGAGTTTGCCACTTTTATGACGGAGTGTGAGCGGAGAATCGGCCACAGAACCTTTTGCAAAAACTACCTGATATACTTCGCGTGCCTTTTGTGGTTCGGTAAAATAATCGAAAAAATCGGTGCCTGTTAATTCTTCTCTACTCAAACCTGTGATGTTTGTAGTAGCCTCATTCATATCGGTAATTTTACCTTCGATACTTATAGTTACTAAAGGATCGCGACTGGCTTCAATTAAACTTAAAGAATATTTCGATAATAATTTTTGTGCGGTTATATCTCTAGCAACCATCACTGCACCCAATACATTCCCTTTTTCATCTTTATATACTGAACCGTTAAATAATACATCGGTAAGTTTATGGTCTATTATAGTTAGCGGATAATCTACTACAAAACCTTTTGAAAAAACTTCTTGATATCCTTCACGGGCTTTTTCTGGTTCGGTAAAATAATTGGAAAAGTCTGTTCCGATTATTTTTTCTCTCGAGATTCCAGTTACTTTTACCGATGCTTCATTTACATCAGTTATTTTACCAAGAGGGGAAATAGTTATTAACGGGTCAGCAATTGCCTCAATTAAACTTCTTGCATATTGCGAAGCTTGCTTTGCTGAATTACTTAATGCCTCAAGTTCTTTATTGGCAATTTCTTTTCTTTTTTTCTCTTGATTTTGAAAATTAAGTTCTATATCAGCAATCACTAATTCTGCTGCTCGTTTTCCCTTTTCTTCATTTTGAAAGTCAAGCTCTAAATCAGCAATCACTAATTCTGCTGCTCGTTTTTCTTTCTCTTCGTTTTGAAACACCAGTTCTTTGTTAGCTATAATTAATTCATTTGCCCGTTTTTCTTTCTCTTCGTTTTGATATACAAGTTCTTCATTTGCTATAATTAATTCGGCTGCTCGCTTTTCTTTCTCTTCGTTTTGATATACAAGTTCTTCATTCGCAATAATTAATTCGGCTGCTCGCTTTTCTTTCTCTTCGTTTTGAAATACTAATTCTTCATTCGCAATAATTAATTCTGCAGCTCGTTTTTCTTTCTCCTCATTTTGAAATATAAGTTCTTGA
>JAWXAU010000107.1 GCA_034439655.1 Bacteroidota bacterium
AAGATAATCAAAAATTGTTGAAGTATTATTCCCCAATTTCTTATTGGATTTTTCCAAGCATCTTCGATGTTGATTATGGAAAGATAAATTGATTTTGATACCGAATGTCGATGGTAATTTGGGTAGACCTACTTTAGGTGAATATCCCGAATGGAACAATTCAGCAGTTTCATTGTTATTAATAGCAAACAAAATGAATTATATAATAAATGGCGAACTATTTAATTATTGGTACTTCCTCAGGAATAGGTAAAGCACTTTCTCTGCGATTGGCTGATAACGACCATCAGGTAATTGGAACTTTTAATAAAAATGAAATACATGCTGCACATGCAGGTATTAAATACCATAAATTAAATGTTTTGGATGAAAACTTTTCACTTGATTTTTTACCCGAAACTTTAGCTGGAATTATATATTGTCCGGGTAGTATTAATCTTCGTCCGTTTGAAAGAATTAAACCTGCTGATTTTATAAATGATTATAATTTACAAGTGGTTGGAGCAATAAAAATAATACAAGCTGCTATCTCAAAATTAAAAAACAGTGCCAATGCCGCTATTATATTATTTTCGAGCGTTGCCGTGCAAATAGGATTGCCCTTTCATTCACAAATAGCTGCATCAAAAGGAGCGATTGAAGGGCTCACCAAAGCATTGGCAGCTGAATATGCACCTAAAATAAGGGTGAATTGTATAGCTCCATCCCTCACCGATACGCCACTTGCTGCGACGTTTGTAAATAGCGAACAAAAAAAGGAAGCAAATGCACAACGACATCCACTAAAAAGAATTGGAACCATTGATGATATCGCTAATATGGCTGAGTTTTTACTTTCTGAAAAAGCAAGCTGGATAACTGGGCAAATTATGCATGTCGATGGCGGGATTTCAACTTTAAAAGTATCATAATAATATATAATGGCATCATATAGCATTTCAGATATAGCATCATGGGAACGTTTTTACCGAGCAAATTTTATTAATAGTCTTACAGGATTAAAATCGGTTAATCTTATAGGAACTGTGAACGAACAAGGGCAAACTAACTTAGCGATATTTAGCAGTATTGTGCATGTGGGCTCCAATCCAGCTTTGATTGGATATATAAACAGACCCGTAAAAGCTGCACCGCACACCATAGCTAATATTAAGGCAACAGGAATTTATACCATCAATCATATTAATCCACTTATTATACAAAAGGCACATCAAACAAGTGCAAAATACGAAGCTGGTATTAGTGAATTTGAGAAGGTGGGATTAACTTCTGAATTCAAAAAAAATATTATAGCTCCATTTGTGAAAGAGAGCAGCATAAAATATGCATTATCATTACAGGAAATAATTCCGATAAAATTGAATGATACTTTTCTGGTAATTGGAAAAGTAATTTCTATACAAATTGAAAAAGACATTATAGCTGAAGATGGATTTCTTCATCTTGATAAAGCAAATTCTATTTGCAGCAATGGTGTTGATGCTTATTATACTGCTGAGTTAATTGAACGCTATGAATATGCTAAACCTGATATAGAACCACAAACAATAAATTAGTAGGGTCTAGCGGGCTCTCAGGTATAAATCCAAATATTAAAAACGAAAAAAAACTACTCCCCACCTCCATTAAAATCAATACCTCCGCCCCCATCTTCTTCAGTAAATTTGGCACAATCAATCTCCAAAGTTAACTTCTTTTTAGGAGGTTCAAACATATCAGGAAATTCGATTTTTAAAGTTTCATCTGCTTGTACTTTTTGAAAAAATAATGACCATATAGGTAGTGACATCGTTGCTCCACTTCCATTGGCAGTGCTCTGAAAATGTATGGCCTGGTCTTCGCAACCTGTCCAACAACCCGCCGCTAAATTGGGCGTGATGCCCATAAACCAACCATCTGTATTATTTTGAGTAGTACCTGTTTTTCCACCAGTTGCTCCTTTAATTTTATATTTATTTTTTACTTCCCAACCTGTTCCATGCGAAGTAACACCTTCCAATATTCTACACATAATATAAGCAGTCTGTTCGCTCATGGCTTCCTGTGTTTCCACTTGAGGTGTATATAATACGTTGCCTGCTTTATCAGTTATTTTACTTATATATTGTGGCTTCACCCACAAGCCTTTGTTGGCAAAGGTGCTAAAGGCCCCAACCATTTCATATACACTCAAATCGAATACGCCCAAACAGATAGAAGGATAAGGTTCTAGCTTGCCCCTAATACCCATTTTCCGAGCCAAATCAATGACACTTTGTGGACCATTTGGCCCCATTTGTTTTAATAAATAAGCTACTATATTATTAACGGAACCCGACAAACCTTGATACATAGTGAGGTCTCTTCCGCTGCTGGTTCCATCGCTATTTTTAGGTGACCAATTTTCAAACTCTTCAAATACAACAGGCTGGTTTGGAATTTTGGTACACGGTGAAAAACCATTATCAACTGCCAATGAATATACAAAGGGTTTAAAAGTAGAACCCACTTGGCGGGTAGATTTTTTATTGACATGGTCGTATTTAAAATAGTTATAGTTTTGTCCGCCCACCCAAGCTTTTATCTGACCATTATGTGGATCCATGGCCATAAAACCACTTTGTAAAATCATCTTATAATATGCTATCGAATCATAAGGAGAAATCATGGTGTCACGCATACCGCTATAGGTCCATAACTTAGTTTTTACTTTGGTTTCAAATTCGCGGTTGATGTCTTTATCATTTGCATTTGAATGCTTTAATCTTTTATAACGATCAGTGCGTACCATATTTTCTTTACATAGTTTATCTAGATCGGGAGGTCTACGCCCACGCCATTCTCTATAAAAAGTTTTTTGCAATACTTTCAAATGTTCAATCATTGCTTCTTCTGCATATCGCTGCATTTTACTATTGATGGTCGTATATACTTTCAGTCCATCTTTATATATATCCAATCCATTATTCTCTGCCCACTCGTTTATTTCTAGCCGTAAATTTTCACGAAAATGTGTTGCCAATCCATCAGTATGATCATCCTGCGAAAACTCGACACCCAAAGGTAATAACCTTAACTTTTCAAATTCTTCCTTTTTTATAAAATCATATTTCTCCATTTGCCCCATCACGGTGTTGCGGCGGTTGATTGAATTCTCAGGATTTTTTACGGGATTAAATCTGCCAATAGCTTTCAAAATGCCTACCAATGTTGCGGCTTCCTGCACTTGCATTTCAATAGGTTTTTTATTGAAAAATACTTTGGCTGCACTCCTTATTCCAAAAGCATTCCCCGAAAACTGCACTGTATTAAAATACATCGTAACGATTTCTTCTTTTGTGTATCTTTTTTCTAATTGTATAGCCAAAACCCATTCTTTCAACTTGGTTAAAGTTTTCTTAAATACATTACTAAAATCATCGCGTTTGAAAAGATTTTTTGCAAGCTGTTGGGTAATGGTAGAAGCACCACGTTTTTTACCAATCATATTGGCTACAAAGCCAGTTCCCAATCCCTGAAAATCAATACCCGAATGTTTATTAAATCGTATATCCTCCGTTGCAATAAGTGCATTGATTAAGTTTGGGCCAATAGTTTTATAAGTTTCATTCGATCTGTTTTCTATATAATACTTCCCAATTACCACATCGTCCTCACTTATAACTTCAGTGGCCAAGCTTGATTTCGGATTTTCTAGTTCTTCTACTTTGGGTAAATTACCCGCCCAGCCCATCGCCACAAAAAATATGAGCAATGCAAATAATAAAAGACCAATAAGAAACGACAACCAAAACCATTTGATCTGCTGGTGGTAAGCCGAATTATATATATATGATTTTATTTTGTTCATGCTTTTTTAGTTGACAGTTTGCAGTTGTAACCCTGAGCCGTCCCGAATGTGTTCGGGAGAAGGGTGTCCGCGTCAGCACTATTCACTTTTAACTTTTAACTTTTAACTATTAACTATTAACTATTCCTCGAGGTATTTCTCCCAACCCACAAGTTCCAACCTTTTGGCTTTAAGTTCCACTTCATTTTTCATTTGGTTTTTATATTCTACTATTTTTTTTGCAAGCTCGGGTTTATACAATGCCAAAATTTGTGCGGCCAATATACCTGCATTTTTAGAACCATTGATAGCAACTGTTGCCACTGGCACACCAGGTGGCATTTGTACAATACTCAATAGCGAATCTTCACCGTGCAAAGATTTTGTTTGAATGGGCACTCCAATTACTGGCAATGTAGTGAGCGATGCTACCATGCCAGGCAAATGTGCCGAACCGCCTGCTCCTGCAATAATTACTTTATAACCCGCTTCGGCAGCTTTTTCAGCGAAATCGAACATGCGGCGTGGGGTGCGGTGGGCTGAAACAACAGTGAGCGTAAATTCAATATCAAATGTTTCTAACATTTTAGCGGCCTCTTGCATTACAGGTAGGTCGCTATCAGACCCCATAATGATGGCTATTTGTGCTGGCATAAATAATATTTATAATTTTGAAAACGCAAAGTTAATCGCTGTTGGGGTAATTTTAACCATGTGCCCTATATTTGCAGTGTTCTTTTATAGTTAAAGTTTTATTTTTGCATTAATGTCGGTGAGTAATCCAAAAATTTTGTAGCATGAAAAAATAAAATAAAAAATGATCCCGCCGCGGCGGAGTAAAATAAAAAATATCTCGGAGAGATGTCAGAGTGGCCGATCGAGCACGCTTGGAAAGCGTGTATACCGCAAGGTATCGAGGGTTCGAATCCCTCTCTCTCCGCAAATTTTGGGTTTGCACGCCACCGCAAATCTTTCAAACTAATAGCAAACAAAAGTGAAAACAATTTTCATTGTATTATATATATTTTTTCCTTTTTTTGTAGTTGCCCAAAGAGATTCTGTCGTCTTTCCTAAATTAAAATTTACACCACGGCAGCTTATTATACCTAGCACTCTTATCATAACAGGTTCTTTACTCACTTCTACGCAGCCAAATTCATTTAAAAACAAAGTAAAAGAGTATAGAAACATCCATTACCCCAATTTCAAAACTAAAGTCGATAATTATTTAGAATTTACACCTCTTTTGTTAACATTCGGATTAGAATTTTGCGGAATGAAACCAAAGAATAATTTATTACAACGCACCCTTATTATTGCCAAAAGTCAAATTATTTCCAATAGTTTTTCAAATATATTAAAATACACAACCAAAAACTTAAGACCCGATGGAAGTACTTATAATTCTTTCCCTTCAGGTCATACCAGTCAAGCATTCTCCATGGCTGCAATACTAAGTGTGGAATTTGGCAAAAAATATAAATGGATGCCATTTGCCAGTTATGCAATTGCTACCTCTGTAGGAATTTTAAGAATTATGAATAACCGACATTATATTTCCGATGTAATAGCAGGTGCCGGCATTGGAATACTCTCTACCAAGATTTCTTATTGGACCCACCGTTATCGTTGGGGTAAAAATTAATATGCCAAAAAAGAAAATTATATTTATTATCAATCCATTATCGGGTAGAGGCAAGGGACAAAAAGTTTCTGACAGGGTGAATAATTATATATTTGAAAACAGTGAAGTGGAATCATACCTCACGGATAGCATAGAAGAATTTCACAATGTAATACAAATCGCAATAAATGAAAAACCAAAAGCTATAATAGCCGTAGGTGGCGATGGCACAGTGAATGCGATTGCAAGTCAATTAGTGAATACCGATATTGCGGTAGGAATTGTACCTATAGGTTCGGGCAATGGGCTTGCACGAGATTTGAAAATACCTCTAAATATTAATAAAGCACTATATAAAATCGACCACCCACAATTCAAAACTATTGATGCGGGAACCGCAAATGGCAAGTACTTTTTTTGTGCTGCGGGTATAGGTTTCGACGCCCATATCAGTAAATTATTTGCGAAATCAAAACGACGTGGATTTGCCAGTTATCTTTGGTTGAGCATGCAAGAATTTTTCACTGACAAGCCACAAGACTATGATATTTATATCGATGGCAAATTATATAAGCGTACTGCTTTTCTCATTGCAATTGCCAATGCTTCGCAATATGGCAACAATGCCTATATAGCACCATCTGCAGATATGAATGACGGGGTTCTAGATGTTACTGTTTTAAAACCTATTAAGTTATATGAAACACCCATATTAGCATGGAGATTGTTCACTAAAAAAATATATAACAGTGCCAAAGTAGAAAGTTTCAAAGCAAGAGAAATCATTATAAAAAGAACAGACTCTGGTGTGATACATTATGATGGGGAAAGTATGATAACTGGCAATGAAATAAAGTATACTATTATAGAAAATGCCTTGACGGTATTGGTGTAGTAATATTATAATCAGAAGACCGAAGCTAGGAGTCGGAAGCTGTTTTTATCATATCTTATTCTTGCAACTTCCTACTTCCAACTTCGGTCTTCCCTTCGCCGCGGCGAACTAACTTCTAACTTCTAACTCCCAACTTCAGTCTTCCCTTCGCCGCGGCGAACCCACTCCGGTCTTCCTACTTCGGTCTTCCTACTTCAGTCTCCCAACTTCCATTATCTAAATTCTCTTCTCCCATTCATGACTTTTATCAGTATTGCAAATGATGCTGCTCATTTTGTATAACTGGCAAGGGGTTCACCTTTGCAGTTGTATAATACAGCACAGTGAGCGAAACCTTAGAATCCATTGACACCATTTGCTACCATTGTGGTGAGCAATGCGATGGCAGTATTCACCTAGAAGAAAAAGATTTTTGTTGCGAAGGATGCAAACAGGTTTTTTTATTATTGAACGAAAACAATCTTTGCAATTATTATAACCTCGAGCAAAACCCCGGAATAAAAATCAAAGGCAAATTTATTTCTGAGAGGTTTGCTTATTTAGATGATGAAACTATCATTAACAAACTCATCCAATTCAAGAGTGACAAGCAAGTAAATGTCGTCTTTCAATTACCACAAATACACTGTTCATCTTGTATATTTTTATTGGAGAATCTGCATAGAATTGAAAAAGGCGTAATACGCTCGCAAACAGATTTTCAGCGTAAAGAAATATTTGTGAGCTACGATCCCAAAACGATTAGTTTGAGAAAACTGGTGGAACTATTAGCTTTTGTTGGGTACGAACCACCTATAAGTTTGCGTGACGATTCAGAACAAAAACAAAAAAGTGGAATATTTAATCGCAAAAGAATATATGAAATTGGTATAGCGGGCTTTTGTTTTGCCAATATCATGATGCTTAGTTTTCCTGAATATCTCTCTTCGGGCAATATAGAAACATTAGGTCTCAAAGAAACATTTACTTGGCTGATTTTTGCCCTATCCCTGCCCGTTTTATTATATTGTGCTCCTGTCTTTATTATATCAGCTTATAAGGGATTGAGACAAGGATTTTTAAATATAGATGCTCCCATTGCATTGGCTACTTTGGTTACATTTTCTCGCAGTTATTATGAAATCATCACCCATACCGGAGCAGGATATTTAGATAGCGGAACAGGAATCGTTTTTCTAATGTTAGTAGGTCGTTGGTTTCAAGATAAAACCTATGATTCGTTTTCTTTCGACCACGATTACAAATCTTTTTTTCCCTTAGGAGTTACTATTATACAAAATGGTAAAGAAAAAAATATCCCGATTACGCAACTCATAAAAGGCAATCGTATTATTATACGCAACGAAGAAATGATACCCGCCGATGCTGTACTCATCAAGGGAGAAGCTCATATTGACTATAGCTTTGTGAGTGGTGAAAGTACGCCCGTTTCAAAACACAAAAGCGAACTACTTTTTGCTGGAGGAAAACAAATGGGCAGCCCTATCGAAATGGAAATGGTGAGCGAGGTATCGAGAAGCTATATAACACAATTGTGGAATAACAACAAACTTGATGAGCAGCAGTGGAGAAAAAATACGAGGAAATCTTTTATACATCCTTGGAGCAGATATTTCACTTTGATACTTTTTAGTATTGCAATAGTTACTGCTATGTATTGGTGGTGGTTCAATCCAGCCAATATTTTACCCACTTTAACCTCTGTATTAATAGTTGCTTGCCCTTGCTCACTATTATTATCAGCCACATTTACCTATGGCAATATGATGAGAATTTTAGGCAAAAATAAATTATATTTAAAAAACGCTAACGTAATAGAAACCATGACAAAAATTGACAACATTATCTTCGACAAAACCGGAACCATTACACAGAGCAATGCTGCCACAGTAGAGTATGATGGCAAACCTTTAGCAAGCTGGCAAATCGCCATGATTAAAACTTTGGTAAAGCACTCTGCACATCCGCTTAGTAAAATTCTATCTAATTATATAACTAATGAAGTAAGTAACAATATTACTGTAACACATTTCAAGGAAAAACCTGGCAAAGGGCTAGAAGGCATAATCAATGGTGTGCGGGTAAAAATTGGTGCTCCCTACTTTTTATGCGATAATTATCCAGAAAATCTAAAATCGGAGAATGGATCAACAGTATATATATCTTTTAATGGCATAATCGTAGGTAAATATCATATCAATAATTACTATAGAGACGGTATGACTCACGCTATTGCTGCGTTAAAAGAAGCCAAATATCCGCTACATGTATTATCGGGCGATAATGAAACGGAAAAAGAAAATTTGCAAAAAATGTTTGGAACTGATGCTGCTATATATTTTCACCAGTCGCCAGTTGATAAATTAAACTATATAAAAAAATTGCAGCAAGAACATAAAAACGTATTGATGGTGGGCGATGGCCTTAACGATGCTGGAGCCTTGTTAAAAAGCGATTTAGGAATTGCTGTAAGTGATAATGCTGCGAGGTTCACCCCTGCTTGCGATGCAATAATTGATGGCGAACAAGTTACTCAAATTGCTCAATTTCTTCGCTATTGCCAACAGGGAAAAAATATAGTGACGGCAAGTTTTGTCTTATCCATATTATATAATATTGTTGGTTTATCTTTTGCCGTTTCGGCAAACCTATCGCCCATGGTAGCAGCTATATTGATGCCTGCAAGCAGTATTAGCATTGTGCTGCTTGTTACCCTAGCCTCCAATTGGCATGCACGAAAGCTATCCGTTCAAAAAATAAACTGATACTTATCACTTTCATATTTGATTGCTGTCATTTAACCTTTTTATGACTATATATAATTTTGCTGTATAGTTCGGCAGTATATAACACAACATTTAACCATTAACCTCCTGAGCATAGCCGAAGGAAACCATTAACCATGAGTGCAATTTTTATATTATTAGGTATCAGTATCGTGGTGGCAGCTAGTTTCTTAATTGCATTCTTATGGAGCGTAAAAACAGGGCAATACGACGATGATTATACACCTTCTGTCAGAATATTGTTCGATGATATACCTCCAACAAAAATTGAAACAGAACCGACTATTTCAGAATAAATATCACAACTATTATATCATATTTCAAATAATACATATATGCAGATAGAGAAATTTCAATACGACAATCAGATTGTAAAAAACTTTATCTATGCCACTATCATATGGGGCGTAGTAGGTATGTTGGCCGGGCTTTGGGTCTCGCTGCAATTAGTTTTCCCGAGCTTGAACATTACCCAATATGGATCATTTGGCCGACTAAGACCACTGCATACCAATGCGGTAATTTTTGCATTTGTGGGCAATGGTATTTTTATGGGAGTATATTATTCTCTGCAACGATTATGTAAAGCCCGAATGTATAGTGATGTATTAAGTAAAATACATTTTTGGGGCTGGCAACTTATTATAGTAGCTGCGGCAATCTCTTTACCAATGGGAATGACCTCAGGAAAAGAATATGCTGAACTAGAATGGCCAATAGATATTGCCATTGCATTAATATGGGTCGTATTTGGTTGGAATATGTTTGCTACAATATTAAAACGCAGAGAAAAACATTTATATGTGGCAATCTGGTTTTATATTGCTACTTTTATTACAGTAGCTGTATTGCATATTGTAAATTCTTTTGAACTTCCTATCAGTATTTTCAAAAGTTATAGTTGGTATGCCGGTGTTCAAGATGCCTTGGTGCAGTGGTGGTACGGCCATAATGCCGTTGCATTCTTTTTAACAACTCCTTACTTGGGTTTAATGTACTATTATATGCCCAAAGCAGCCAATCGCCCTGTATTCTCTTATAAACTTTCTATTATACATTTTTGGGCTTTAATATTCTTATATATATGGGCTGGTCCTCACCATTTATTATATACAGCGTTACCAAATTGGGTGCAATCAATTGGAATTGTATTTTCATTTATGCTTATTTTCCCAAGTTGGGGAGGTATGATAAATGGACTATTAACTCTTCGGGGAGCATGGGACAGGGTAAGGGATGACGTAATTCTCAAATTCTTTGTTGTTGCTGTAACATGCTATGGTATGGCCACTTTTGAAGGGCCTATGCTATCATTAAAAAATGTAAATGCCGTAGCCCATTTTACGGATTGGATTGTCGCTCACGTTCACGTGGGGGCTTTGGGTTGGAATGGTATGCTTACTTTTGGTATTATATATTGGTTAATACCTAGAATTTTTAGAACAGAATTATATTCAAAAAGAATGGCAAGCCAACATTTTTGGTTAGGAACCTTGGGTATTATATTCTATGCAATTCCTATGTACTGGGCAGGTTTTATGCAAAGTAGCATGTGGAAACAATTCACCGATGCAGGGCAGTTAAAATATTCATTCCTCGAAACTACAATTAATATGCGTCCATTTTATGCGATGCGTTCCGTAGGTGGATTACTATTTATTATAGGTGTGATACTAATGGTATATAATATATATAAAACGGTGAAAGCTGGTAAACTACTAGCAAATGAAGATGCAGAAGCTCCTGCGTTAGAAAAAAATTATGTGAAACATGCGGGCGAACATTGGCACAGAGCCATTGAGCGACGCCCTGTGAAACTTATGATATTTAGTTTGATTGTGATTTTAATCGGAGGTGCTATTGAAATGATTCCAACATTTATGATCAAATCTAATATACCTACCATATCAAGTGTGAAACCATATACACCACTCGAACTGGAAGGACGTGATTTATATGTTCGTGAAGGATGTTATACTTGTCACTCACAAATGATTCGCCCTTTCCGAAGTGAAACTGAACGGTATGGTGAATATTCAAAAGCTGGTGAATTTGTATATGACCATCCGTTCCAATGGGGCAGTAAACGCACGGGGCCAGACCTTGCACGAGAAGGCACAGGCAATTTGAAAAAAACAAATGGATGGCATTTTCGACATTTCAGAGAACCATCGTCAATAAGCCCTGGCAGTGTGATGCCAGCATATCCCTTCCTACTCGAACAACAATTGGATGTATCTACCTTAAGTAATAAGATTAGAGCTATGCAAACCTTAGGTGTACCTTATCCCCCAGGATATGAAAATGAAGCTTTGGGTGATTTGAATAAACAAGCAAATGAAATAGTTCAAAGTTTAAAATCTGATAGTATACAAGTTGCACCAAACAAAGAAGTGATTGCACTGATAGCTTATATACAAAGATTAGGGAAAGATATTTCGGCTTCTAAAACTATTAATACTAATAAATAATTATCATGTTCAAATTTATCAAACAATACGCAGAATCAATATCAGGCATAGATATTTATCCAATAATTTCTTTGTCAATTTTCCTCATATTTTTCATAGTGCTATTAGTATATGTTTTCAAAATGGATAAGCAAAGGGTTGCCGAGATTTCAAGTTTACCGCTAGATAATGAAGCTCCTGATCAGTCAAAAAATTAATACATCATTCTATGAAATTGATTCAAGTTATTAGTAAAATATTCGCTCCAATGTTTACATTATTATTTTCATCAACCATCATGCATGCTCAAGAAATAAGTAAAAACAATATAACAAATGAAAATATTTTTAACGTGTTCCTATCTTCCACAGCCATGTTACTAGGTATTGCTATAGTAGTAATAGTGGGCGTTCTAATCACAATTACTATGGTAACAAATAGTAAAAAGGAATTAATACACCGCAATGCACAAATAAAAACTATACTTCTTATCATAGGGTTTGGTTTACTTTCCCAAAACACTTTTGCCCAAGACGCCGCTGTAGAAGTTGCCGAAACTCAAAGCAGTTCAGGAGTGTTTACAACCTTTATCCAATACTGGTTTATGGGATTAATCGTATTGTTTATGATAGTGATATTATTGCTTTTTGTAACACTAAAGAACCTGTCAAAAATATATAAACAAAAAGCTCCCGAAGTCCAAAAAATAGGTTCATTGCCCAAATGGTGGCACAATTTAGATAAAAAAATATTTACCAAAGCTATACCTGTTGAGCACGAAGCTGATTTTCTCCTAGACCACGACTATGATGGAATTAAAGAGTTAGATAATGCTCTACCACCTTGGTGGAAATATGGTTTTTATATAACCATCGTTGTTGCTTTTGTTTATATGTATAATTATCATGGTGGCGGAGACGGAAAAAACCCGTTAGAAGAATATGAAACTGAGATTGAAAAAGCAAAAGCTGATCAAGAAATATTTGAATCAAAAAATAAAGACAAGATAGATGAAACCAATGTACCCATGGCTGATGTTTCTGGACTGGAAAAAGGAAAAGAAATATTTACAACCGCGTGTTTTGCTTGCCACGGAAAATTAGGCGAAGGTGGTGCTGGTCCAAACCTCACCGATGATTACTGGATTCACAAAGGTTCATTGAATGATATATATTTATCAATCAAAAATGGATTCCCCGATAAAGGTATGCAAGCTTGGAGCATCAAATACAATCCCAAAGAAATGAGTTATCTGGCTAGCTATATCAAAACACTAAAAGGAACAAAACCCGCTAATGGCAAGGCTCCCCAAGGTGATCTATATACTGAAGGTGAAAATACAGCTTCAACAACAGATTCAACAAAAAACAATTCAACAGTAAAGTTAAAATAAGTCCTAATCGGCAGGTGTTAACGATGTTTAATGCTTGCCGATTTTGTATTTTATAAACACTAAAAATAATGACTAGCGACAACAATATAGAACATGATGAGTCTTTCAGAGATTCCGTCGCTACTATATCGAAGGAGGGTCGAAGAAATTATATAAATCCCAAAAAACCGCACGGGAAATTATATACTAAAAGAACTATATTCAGTATATTTTATCTCATTGTTTTTTTTACACTTCCTTTTATTTATGTAAACGATGAACCATTGTTGATGATAAATATATTGGAAAGGAAATTTATTCTTTTCGGTGCTATTTTTTGGCCACAAGATTTTTTTATATTTGGCCTAGGAATGGTCACCTTCGTGGTATTTATCGTTTTGTTCACCGTTGTTTTTGGTCGAATCTTTTGTGGCTGGGCTTGTCCGCAAACTATATTTATGGAAATGGTATTTCGCAAAATAGAATATTGGATTGATGGTGATTCCACCCAACAAAAACAATTAAGGTCTATGCCTTGGAAAGGCAAAAAAATCGCCAAAAGAGCTTTTAAATTCGTCGCTTTTTTTATCATATCTTTCATCATTTGCACTTTCTTTTTATCATATCTTATTGGTATGAAAAATATAGAACACTATGTCCTGTACCCTGCTGAGAATCTAGGCAGCATCACAGCTTTATTTTTCTTCTCGTGGGTGTTTTTTTTCGTGTATTGGTGGTTCAGAGAGCAAGCCTGCATCGTAGTTTGTCCCTATGGAAGATTGCAGGGTGTTTTGCTCGACAAAAATTCCATCGTAGTTGCATATGATTATAAACGTGGTGAGCCTAGAGGGAAAATAAAAAAAGAAGACCCCACCGCATATAGCGATTGTATTGATTGTGCTGCTTGTGTGCGTGTATGCCCCACGGGTATTGATATACGCAATGGTACACAACTTGAATGTGTGAATTGTACAGCCTGCATAGATGCGTGTGACGATATAATGGAAAGTATACACAAGCCCAAAGGATTGGTTCGTTATGCATCCGAAAATAGCATATCAAATGGCGTTCAATTAAAATTCACAACACGTATCAAAGCATATACTGTAGTTCTTACTTTACTAATTTCTCTGTTAGTATTTCTAGTGGCAAGTAGAGAAGATATTGGAGCTACGTTGATGCGTGTTTCTGGCATGACTTATCAAACTCTTCCCGATGGCAGAATTTCTAATTTATATAATTTAAAATTACTCAATAAAACACATAAAGAAATAAATATATTCTTAAAATTGGAAAACATGGATGGCGAGGTGTCCTTGGTGGGTAGCAGTGTTTCAACAATTAAAAAAGCAGATTATACACACTTGGAGTTTTTTGTAAAACTAAAAAGAGGGGATTTGAAAAGTTGGAAAACTAAATTAATTATAAGCATACTCGATACCAAAACACTTAAAAAAATAAAAACCTTGGAATGCAATTTTCTTGGACCTGAAATATATAATTAGTTGGCAGTGCACAATGGACAGTTAACAGTACTACGCAAACAAAAACTACAAACTGTAAACTGTAAAATAAAAAATTAAAAATGTAATCCGCCGCAGCGGATAAAATAGTATGAATTGGGGTTATAAAATTATCATAGTATATGCCGTATTTGTTGCTGGCATTTTGTTTCTGGTCTTTAGATCGGTAAACGAAAAAATTGATTTGGTTACTGACGACTATTATGCCCAAGAACTCAAGTACCAAGACCGAATTGAAGATATTAAGCGTTCCAATAAATTAAGTGCCGAAGTGATTTGCAAAACAGAAAACGATAAAGTATTCATCAAATTCCCTTCAGAATTTAATGGCAAAAACATCAACGGAAAACTACTTATATATTTCCCTGCCGACAAAGAAAAAGATATACATAAGAATTTTACGACAACCAATGCGGAACTAGAACAAACATTAGCTCCTAATACGAAAGGTGCATATTCCATTCAAATAAATTGGTCATGCGGTGGTGAGAATTATTATTTCGAGAAGAAAATATTTATACAATAAACTAACAAATGTTAGAATTAATACTCGCAGCATATGGAATTGGCATCGTTGGCAGCTTTCACTGTGTGGGTATGTGTGGCCCCTTGGCTCTATCACTTCCCCTCAACAACCAAAATACCAATGCGAAAATTTGGGGAGCACTATTATATAATATCGGCCGTGTGGTTACCTATTCCTTCTTCGGATTTATATTTGGTTTGATCGGTAAAACATTTTCTTTCTTTGGATTTCAACAATGGCTATCTATCAGTTTGGGAACGGCAATTATTATATATATGCTTTTTGGCAAACGAATGCGTAATTATATATCATACCCAACTCAAGTCACAAAATTTTTCTCTCATCTACGAAGTGCTTTGGCCAAACTGTATAAAAACCAAAACTTAAGCAGTCTTTTTGCCATTGGTTTATTGAATGGGCTCCTCCCCTGCGGACTGGTATATATAGCCGCCGCAGGAGCTGTATCCACCGGCAATGTAATGCATAGCATCATATTTATGTCAGCCTTCGGAATGGGTACGTTACCTGCTATGTGGAGCATCGCATTTTTTGGAAATTATATAGCCCGCCGCGGCAGGAAATTAAGACAAAGGATAAAAAATGTATATCCCTATATCATGGTTTGCATGGCAGGATTATTAATTATTCGTGGTTTGGGATTTGGAATTCCCTATTTAAGTCCGAAAGTAAATAGCCAAACGAATACAATAGAACAATGCCATGATAAGGGCGAGGATATTTATTGTAAAGGTAAATAAAAGATGCTTTTATAAATCCTCCAACACTTCGCAACTAAAAGGGCAATAATATATATACCGTTGTATTCACCTTTTGTAAAGTCCTAAACTTCCAAAAGGCACTGTGAAACTTTCCTGAAAATCTTACGATAAACTTTTTATTTGTTTAGCTCGTCTTATCAGTTTACATTTGCCTTAGTAAATCCAATTCATTAAAACTTTAAAAACTTAACTAAATGAAAAACAACATGTTACCCCCCCCCCCACATTTCAAATTCTATTCGCCACAGCGAATTAAACCTTTACTCCCAGTCTTATTCTAGACTTGGTAGATTTTCAACTTTATTTATTGTGTTACTGTTAACTTTTTCACCCTTTGGGAAAGTAAATGGGCAATGTTACCTAATAAACAATCTAAGTGCGAATTCAAACAGTCCTGACCCTTATGAAATATGTCCCGAACAAATATGTACACTTGAGGTATTAATACCATGTGTTGTAGCAACTACTTTTACATATAATACTGTCAAATGGTATCAAAAATATAGTTTATCCCATACTAATTATGTTACCTTGCAGCAAAGTGGTGGTTCAACCCAATTCATAATTGATAATAATTCTACGCAGAGTAAAATAATAAACACAAGTTACATTCCAGCTCTTAATTCCCGTAACAATTTTAAATACTATTACGAGTTGTACGTGGGGTTGACTTAGTGGCTACGTCAGATTCATTATCTTTAGACATTATGAAAGTACAATATAATAATATTTTCCCTACACCTTATGCAACAAGCTGTATTGATGACAAAATTGTATTTGAAGCCCCAAATATGATTGGACAGGAGGTTGACTGGTATATGAACGAAACTCATTGCGGGAATGCTTCGCATTTGCCTGCATGCTCATCAAATAATGCCGCTCTTCTTATTCAAACAAATAGTAATTTATTATCATATGTAGTTCAAGGTGGATTTGAATATAAAATATTTTATAGGGTTTATCCATTTTCTGCGATAACCTGCACAACCCAATATCCATCGGGAGATATCATCATACGAATACCCTATAAACTTGAAATTTTACTGGGGACCAAAACTCCTAGTGGTACTACCTTAGAAATGGATGTTACAGCATTCGCACAGAAAGGAGGTATCAATGGGCGATATCCAAATTATCATAATTTTCAATGGTATCGAAATGATCTTGCAATAAGTGGTGCAAATAATACTTCCTATCTGGTTACATTGCCAGGCATATACTATCTTAAAGCATACAGTGATTGTGGACTTAGAACATCTTCTTCAATTACTTTTGATTGCAACAACCTACCGTGGACTCTACCCACCACTTACACAAATAAAACTTTTACAGCTAATGCAACTGTTACAGGAAATTTTTACGTAATAGGAACGGTGACGATAGACCCCGGAGTTACCGTGAATATACAAAACGGCAATATGATATTGGCTGCATGTAGTGATATTATCATTAAGAAGGGAACAACTATTCCGAATAAAAGTGGGGGCGTATTAAACCTATTAAATATGAAACTTGCCAGTTGTGGGGCATGGAAAGGTATTACAGTACAAGGCGAAATTGCTTCTAACAATGCGGCAAATAAACATGGTAAATTAATTGTGGATGGCAGCATGATTAGTGATGCAGAAATTGGAGCATACGCATATAATGGTGGTATTTTAGATGTAAAAAACAGTAGTATATTTGAGAACAATACTATGCATTTGGCTTTGATGAACTATACAGTAGACAAACAATTGGCAACCATAGCCAATACAAAATTTACCTATCTAAAAAACACTTCTAACAATTGTAATTTTTCGTTGCCCACCATACAAAATTCATCGGTAAGTAAAAATGTATATATCGATAATTGTTACGGAGCAATATTTACGAGTTGTGATTTTAACGAGTTAGACAGACAAAACACATTCACTACAAATGCCATTGAAGGCTTAACAGTAAATTCACCAAACATCAATATTTATGGATTAGATGTGATGAACACCACTTTTAACGGGTCATACGAAAGAGGAATTAAGTTAACTGGATTTACAAAAGTTAGAATTGGCACCAGTGACTTTAAATCTCTTGCAGGTGGAATTTTACAAAATGGCATTTATGCAAAAAATGGTAGTGCTCTCGAAATTCTAAATACAAATATTGGTGTTCAAGCATCTAATACGAATTTATATGTATCAGGTTTATATTGCGAACAAACCGAAAATGCTTTACTTAGGTTAAATACAGTAAAACATTGCTACAATGGTGTTGAATATTACCAACCTAGTAGTGTGAGCCTCCCCTCTTATCTTACCCGAAACATATTCGAAAACTGCGATTGCGGAACACTAATAAGCCCGCAATGTAGCCCAATTGGTAATGTGAGTTGTAATACTTCTACCAACCAAATTAAACTGAGAATGCGGTGCAACGAATTTTACACCTATGATGGAATTGTAGGTAGCGGCAATTTGATGGACCAGGAATACTCAACTGGCAATGGTGATGATTGGGGAAATATATTTAGCACTAGTAGGTTTGATATTGCATGGCAAAATAGCAATGCAAATGGATATACTTTACCTAAGATATTTTATTATACTGCAGCTCTTCAACCAAATAAAAACCTTCCTCTTAATTCTTCAATTACATTAAATAATACAGCTATCAATAATGGAAATTATGCAAGTAATTATGATGCACAACCAAAACCTAATATTGTGGTTAACTGTGGGAGCTTGAGACCCGTATTTTCAAACTTTTATACTCAGAAAGACTCAATAATATATAACAACTACAGCATTTTTCCAAACCCCGCAACAAATCATATTATAATAGCAGGAAATAATGAAAACTTGGTCATGGTTTATATATACGATATGACTGGAAAAATGATAAGGGAAGTCAATCTGCTTGATATTACTAAAGGTAAGTTAATGCAAATTGGCAATATTCCCAAGGGGATATACAGCATTATTTTAAGAGGTCGTGAAGGTGAATTATTATATAAAGAAAAAAATGTTTTCATTGAAGAATAAAATATTTATATCGCTTCTGTTAACATTATTGTATTCATCAAATTCTGTTGTTGCCCAAATGGGTAACAACTGGTGTATAGGTAGACATGGTGGAGTCAATTTCAACACAACCCCTCCAAGTCCTTTTTTATCAGCTATAAGTGATACTAATATTGGACAAACAACATCAAATAAAAATATAACCGTGAATCCAGTTACAGTTTCTGACTGTGCAGGAAACTTATGGTTTTATAGTGCTGGTATTACTGTATGGAATAGATACCATGCACCAATGCCAAATGGCATGTTGGGACTAAATAAGTATGGAAGTGCGACATTTTCAATGGCCATACCAAAGCCTGGAGACGATTCAGCATTCTATCTTTTAATAATGCCTAGTTACGGGTATTACTATACATTGGTAGATATGCGACTTGATAGCGGGCGAGGTGATGTAGCTTTTCAACCTAAAGTACTTGAAGATACAGGTAGTTATAATTGGGGTCAATTAACGGGGCTATATATTAAACATATAAATGATACAGATTATTGGATAGTGGTGAGACCGGGTTATGATATTTTTAAAAGTTTTTTGGTTACTAAAGACAGCATTACAAGCAAGGCTGTGCCCAGCAATGGTGTGGTAAAAGGACTTGATTTTACTCTTCGATTAAGAGCCACAAGGGATGGATTAAATATCTTGGTACCAAACACAGTAGTGAATAGTAATTATGGGTTACTACAATCTTATAAGTTCGACCGCAAAACAGGTAAGTTATCTAAGCCCACAGACTTGATAAAACGAGTATGGCTACAAAATAGGTTTGATTGGGTTTTGTATCCTGAACTTTCTGCCAATGATTCTATTGTATATTATGGTTATGTGGACAATACATCAGGCAAGGCATCAAGCAAAGACAAGATATTTATATGCCAGCTTCAACGTTTTGCAAGCAACCCAACTAAGACTATTAAATATATAGACACACTGAGCGTTGGGCCCGGATCCGCAAGTTTAGCAGGGATTAAACTGGGTCCAGACAATAAATTATATTACGTCCAAAATATTAGCAAAATTAATGTAATACATTATCCTGATATAATCGGTACTAATTGCAAAATACAGCATAATTATATAGACATATATCCTGCATGGAATGGCATAAATATGCCTTGTATGGACTTTCCTATTAAACGTATTAACAACCATTTTGTAATAAGTGGTGCAAACGGTTGTGGGTATGATACCGTAACCTTTTCCGCAGATGCAGATAGTGGCTTTAAAAGTTATAACTGGTATTTTGGCGATGGAGATAGTGCAGTGGGTAAAAGTGTGGTACACCAGTACAGAAAAGCAGGTAGCTATTATGTAAAACTTGGTTGTGAGCTAGGCAATTGCGGTTACATACAATGGGTGGGAGATAGTGTTTCTATTAAATTCAAACCTAATATATCATTAACAGATACTACTTATTATACATGTGGGAAATATAATATAGAAACAAAATTAAATTATAAATATAGCGATACTATCTCTTTACACTTGGGCAATAAAGATACTATATTATATGTAAACAATACAGATACGGTGAATACATTTATATACAAACAAGTATTAGATACCAATGGAACTTATATATATTATGCTGCTGCAAAAAATCAAAATTGTTATGATAGTGTGGCGTTATTAAAACATATAGTTAATATACACCCGAAACTCATATTGAATTTCACCCCCAATTACCTCCAAAGCTGTGGCAATAGCACCATTACACTTACAGATAGCAGTGGTATGGATAGCATCATCCAACAACGTAAATGGACCATCGAGTTCCCGATAGCTATCGGGACTAACATAAAAGAATATGATACGGTG
>JAWXAU010000108.1 GCA_034439655.1 Bacteroidota bacterium
TCGTTGGTGGAAAGTGGTGCTATGAAAAAATTAAAATAATGAGAACACACATAGATTACGGGATATACTTCAATTCTGATTTTTGCCAAATTGCCAGAATCGAGAATGGTGTGCCCGTAATTGTGGAATCTAATTTGATGAAAGATTCAATGCCTTTGTGTGTGGTAATAAATCCAAGGAAGAATATAATTGTAGGCGATGCAGCTTATGCAGCAAATATTAAAGATAAGCTTCGACTTTTAAAGACGTTTGGCAAAGATGATTCAAATAGTTATTGTGGATTTACAAGAACCTTGGGTACAGATATAAAATACTATAGCAGCATATTGAATAAAGACTTTTCTTCCGAAGAATTACTTGCAGAGTGCTTCAAACAATTAAAGTCGTTTGTGTCTGATGAAATATTAAATTCAGTAGTAATTACTGTTCCTGATAAGTTTATTAACCCACAAAATGAAGCAGTAATTAGAGCAGGTAAGATGGCAGGTTTTAAGCAAATTGAATTGGTTCAGAAATCAATTGCAACAAGTTTAGGGTATGGTTTGGATTCAAAACATAAAGACAGCTTTTGGTTAATGTTCGATTTTGGTGGTAGCACTTTTGATGTTACCTTGATAAAATCCGAAGAAGGAATTTTAACTGTGAAAGATATAGATGGCGACAATTGGCTTGGAGGTAAAAATTTAGATGAAGCAATTGTTGACCAAATCATTATTCCAAATTTGCAAGAAAAATTTGCTATTGATAGTATTTTGGAAGATGCTGATAAAATGGAAATTCTTAAAAACGCAGTAAAATTCTATGCAGAAGAAACAAAAAAAAAATTATCATTTGAGGAATCACATTGCATATTTTCCTATTTTGGAGATTTGCCTTTTGAAGATGAAAATGGTAATGAATTAGCAATAAACATAGAAATTACTCAACAAGATTTGGCTTGGGTATCACGACCCATTTATCAAAAAGCAATTGACATTACTATTGATTTACTCAAAAGAAATAATCTGAAAGGAAAGGATATAGATGCTATTTGCTTAGTTGGTGGAGATACTTATTCGCCAGTTCTTCGCAAAATCTTAAAGGAGCAAATCACGGACAAAATAGATGTTTCCATTGACCCTATGACAGTTGTTGCTAAAGGAGCTGCATTATTTGCTTCAATAAATGACTTAGGTATGGCACAAATAGCGTCTACAGGTACTATCGCATTAGATTTAAAATATGAATCTGCAACCATAGAAGAGCATACTTTAATTAATTTTAAAATAAATTCAGCTTTAACTACTTTTTCAATACCTGAAAAAGTATACGCAACCCTAAAAAGAGGAGACAAAGCATATTTAAGTAACAAGATTTTAATTCGTGATAAAAAAGCAACTTTAATTGAAGTTTTATTGAATCAAAATGAATCAAATTATTTTTCTATTATTTTAACTAATGAAAAAGGCGATAGAATTCCTTGTCAGCCAAATCAATTCAAAATTATTCAATCTGATATGGCTGACGACTTTCCAATTACTCTGCCCTACCATATTGGAATTAGTAAATATTGTGAAACGGAAGATAAAGAACTTTTTCAGACAATTAAAGGATTAGAAAAACATAAAAAGATTCCTGCGACAGGAGTAATAAATGGTTTTAAAACAAGATTTGATTTAAGACCTGGAGTTATAAGTGATGTAATTCGTTTCCCAATTTATCAGGGAGATTACAATGCAGAGGGCACGGATCCATTATTAAATAATCACGTTGTTGATATTGTTATTTCAGGTGAATCTTTACCAGCCTTACTTCCTGCCAATAGTGATATTGATTTTACCGTCAAAGTAGATAAATCGCAATTGCTGACTTTCTCCGTTTATATTCCTTACTTAAATCACACAGAGGAGTGTACAATTGAAATAAAGCAAACTAAACCACCAACAGTGGAGTTTTTATTTAAGGAAATTTCAAAAGCAAAACAAACAGCAAAAAGATTAAATGCAACCAATGTATCTGAAAAATTAGAAGTTTTAGAAGTACAATTAGAAAATGATAAAGTAAGTGCGGATGTCAAACTGAAAATCTTTGATGAACTTCGTAAGGAATTATTAAAGTTGGATAGTGCAATAAAAACTGCCGAATGGCCAAGGATTGAGCAAGAACTAAAAGATGCTTTTTATGAGATGGAAATATCATCTTCAAATGAAGCCCAAATTTCTGAGTTCCGTTTTACAATAGAACAAATATTAAAAGAAAAGAATATTCGTGAAGCTAAACTAATGTTAGTTGAAATCAATGATTTTAATGGTTTAACAACAATATCAGATAAGTATATTGATGATTTAAAAGGTAAACTTGTATTGTTTTACGCTGACAATCCATCAATGGGAAAAGAAAGATTTAGATTTCTATTAATGGAATTAATTAGAATTGAAAAAAATAAAGTTGCTGAAGATGATAAAATGAAAGTCACTGATTTACTTAAAAAAGAATTATTAAAATGGAAATAAACTACAAAGGTATATTACCAAAGAACTTTTCAATAAATGAAAAATACAAAGTTTTGCTTTTCATTAAGCAAGGTCATAATGCGGAAACCTATAGAGTAAAAGGAAAAGATGGGAAGTTGTATTTTCTTAAATTATTTAATTATTCAAAACTTCATCATTCATCCTTTGATGCTGATAATAACTTATTAGAAACTGAGATTGTAAAAACTCTAAAAAATGATAATATTGTAAAGTATGTTGATAGCGGTGAATTATTTCTTGAAAATAAACGTTATGGTTATTTAGTACTAGATTTTATTGCAGGCGAAACGTTAACAGAAAAAATTAAAAGAGAACCCATTACATCGCTTTATGATTTAAAACAAATCATTGGTGGTGTTTTGAATGGATTAAATTACTTACATAATTTGCCATCTCCAATTATACACAATGAAATTACACCGCATAATATCATGCTTGATTTATCAGCGGAAGTACCTCAAGCAAAAATTATAGATTTTGGATATGCTCGCTTTTTTCATTCATCAACAAGAGCCTTTAATAAAGTAGGTTTAGATTTAAATTATGTCGCTTCGGAATGCTTTCACAATATATTTTCTCCACAATCAGATATTTTCTCTATGGGCGTATTAATGTATCAATTACTATTTGGTATTACCCCATGGACTAATGAAATATCTAAATACAGAACCAGCAGAGGCAATGTTGAGGAATTCCTATTAGAAGAAAGAATGAAACCATTGGCATTTCCGAATATTGAAAATAAAATTGCAGATTTTGATGAGTCAATTTTGAAAGTTATAAAAAAAGCATTACAACAAGACCCTGAAAATAGATATAAAAATGCTGATGAATTTGTGAAGGCTCTTAATGGAGAAATTGAGTTTGATGAAATAAAAGAAAAAAAGAATGAACCTATTGAAGAAAAAAAGAAGATAGCATCAACCGTAAAAAAGAGTAAAGGATTTATTGCTATTGCTGGGATGAAGAAATTAAAAGACCAGTTAAAAAATGATGTGATAGATGCGATTGAAAACCCTGAAGAACATAAAAAGCATAATCTTGGATTACCTAATGGAATTTTGTTGTATGGCCCTCCAGGATGCGGAAAGACATTTTTTGCTGAAAGATTTGCCGAAGAAGCAGGTTATAACTTTATGAAGGTAATTTCATCTGATATTGCAAGTATTTATATTCATGGTTCTCAGGAAAAAATTGGCAACCTATTTAAAGAAGCTCGGGAAAAGGCACCCACAATTTTATATTTTGACGAATTAGATGCGATGGTTCCAGATCGTGAAAAATTGAATAATCAAAGCCAAAGTGGCGAAGTAAATGAGTTTTTATCTCAATTAGATAATATTGGAGAATCCGGTGTTTTTGTAATTGGGTCAACTAATAAGCCAGACTTAATTGATAAGGCTGTTTTGCGAGCAGGTAGATTAGAAAAATGGTTTTATATTCCACCGCCAGACTTGGAAGCAAGAAAATCAATGTTTGAATTGTATTTAATAGACCGACCATTAGACTTTGGAATTGATTATAGTAAATTGGCTGAATTGACAGAAAATTATGTTTCAAGTGACATCAAATTATTGATAGATGAAGCTTCTAGAAAAACAATTCGTGACAAAACTAAACGAATATCAATGGAGATATTGGAGTTTATTATTAAGAATCAAAGACCAACAGTTCCTCTATCAGAATTAAAAAAATACGAAGATATGAGAAAGAAAATTGAAGAGGAAATTGATGAAGACAAATCCAATGACCGACCAAGAATCGGCTTTAAATCTTAATATAAAAAAATGGAAACAACTAGCTTTGACAAATTACTGCTTAAATCAGCATTTTGCTGTATGGCATCCGATGGGCATATTGACAATAGAGAAATTGCCTTAATTAAAACAATGTGTGAAAATTCGCCATTGTTCAAAGACTTCAACTTTCAAGAGGAAATTAATTCCCTTGTAAATAAGATAAATACAAGAGGTAAGGAATTTATCACTTACTATTTTGACTTGTTAAGCAAATCTACATTGACGGAGAAGGAGGAATTGACTTTAATTGATTTTGCAATTCAGACAATTAAAGCAGACGAACAAATTGAATACTCTGAAATAAAATTCTTTAAAAATATTCGACACAGACTGAAAGTAAGTGATGAAAATATTTTAGCTGTGTTTCCAGATATTGAGCAGTTTTTGGAAGAAGATATTGTAACCGAATCATTTTTGGACAGAATAACAAAACAATATTTAGACACAGCGGAATTACCTCAATTTGAGTTAATCAGTATTGACACCAGTTTACTTGACGACTTAAAAAAAGATGATTAACGCAATCAAAATAGTTTTAGCGATTTTATTCTTTCTCTGTTTGGCAGATATGCCTTACGGCTATTACCAATTTGTAAGATTCATTGGACTAATTGGGTTTGCAATTTTAGCTTATCAAGCAAATCAACAAGGCAGACAGACAGAAATGATAATTTACGGTGGACTTGCGTTGCTATTTCAACCATTTTTCAAAATAGCATTTGGTAGACAAATGTGGAATATAGTTGACGTAGTTGTAGGAATTGGACTTTTAATATCAATATTTATGAAACCAAAGAAAAGCCAACCCTAAAAGTAAGCACAATTGCAATTCGCACAAGCCAACACACGACCAAAAATTGCAATAGAGCTTGCTTTGCCCACGCAGACAAAATTGTTTTTAAAAAATTTCCAACGCTTCAAAAAAATAAAAAAACACCAACACACAGCCCGACAAAAACGGCAGACAATGACACAGAAACTCAACATTGACAATGCATACAGCGATTCGGTAGACAGAAGGCCAGCAGGTAACAGCTAAGGTTTCGTTGCGTCCAACGGACGAACAATAAAACCTTACGTTGCACGGAACCTACGATAGTTTTTATTTTGTTATGGGGATTGGGTTTGAGTTTCTGTTTATACCGACACTCAATATACAATAGTCCAAAAGTAAGGGACTAATCCCCCCGCATCCCGATAATTATCGGGATTAAGCGGGGCTTTCGGGATGTAGTTCGGTATTACGATTCTAAATACTAAATCCGCCGCAGGCGGAGAACTATTTTAGGTTAAGAATTTGTATTATCCCTAGTTCCCGCCGCGGCGGGCCCACCAACAATAAAACACCTACCACCCACTAAGCCTTCTAAATATTTTTTTACACACCTTATCAAACACCTACTTCCCTTTAAATCAAATACCCACACACATTTAATTTATTTAGACAAAGAACAAACTAACAATTTTTTTACAAAAAAATTTTCTCAAAGGGTTTTTCAAATAAATTTGCCGCACCATTGCACAATCATGTGCATGTCTACTAAAACTAAAACAAATAGCTGTAAATGACAAAGTTATTACTAAGATTGGGCCTAGTTTGCCTGTTATTTTTTGCGTACACATCACGAGGTTTTGCGGTAAAACACGACGAGAAAGCCGACACATCTAAAAAAGAGGCTGCTAAAATAGGACTTGCTGCAAAAAGTGGTGAAGTCGAACCGTCAGCGGATAAAACCCTAACGGGGCCATTGATGGAGCTTGCCCAGCCCGACAAAGAGGACCCCGAAAATCCTTTCCCAGCCCCGCAAAAAGAAGAACCAACCATCAATAAGTTTGTTAAATGGACACTTATAGCGGTGAGCCTCTTGTTCTTAATCGTAATTTTATCTCTGTTCAATGTTATTGGGCTTATGGGAGATGTTTCTGGAAAGCCTGCTATTGATTGGAACAAGTGGAATCCACGTTTAATGGTTCTATTCCTTATCGCATTCTTATCAGCAGGGGTATACGAAGCCATTGCCGATAGTGATTATTATATGCCAGAAAGTGCATCAGAACATGGCGTTGGTATTGATAATATGTTTAGTCTTACCACGGTACTTATATTAATTGTATTCTTTATTACCCAAGCGGCACTGTTTATTTTCCCCTATAAATATAGAATGCGTAAAGGGCATACCGCTTATTTCTATTCGCATAACGACAGACTAGAAATTATATGGACCGTTATTCCTGCCATTGCTTTATCAATACTAATTACGGGTGGTCTTAAATCATGGAATAGCATTACTAGTCCTGCACCTACTGATGCCCAACATATTGAAGTTTACGCCAAACAATTCGGTTGGACAGCACGCTATGAAGGAAAAGATATGAAGCTAGGCAAACACAATTTCCGTTTAATAAAAGATGATAACGATTTAGGTATTGATTGGTCTGATGCAAAATCGCACGACGATGTACAGAATAATTCTGAAATACATCTTATCAAGGGCAAGAATGTAGAATTTAAATTTAGAGCCAAAGATGTAATTCACTCCGCATACATGCCTTATTTCCGTTTACAAATGAATGTTGTACCAGGTGTTCCCACTTCTTTTTGGATGAAACCTATTTTAACCACCCTAGAAATGAGAAATGTATTGAGGGCAAACGGTCGTCCCGATGCCAATGATTTTGAATACTATTTATATTGTAATAAAATTTGTGGATCGGCTCACTATAACATGAAAATAAAAGTGGTTGTAGAAGATGAAGAGAGCTATAATAAATGGTGGGCTACACAAAAGGCAGATTATGTAAAAATGAACGAGCCCGAAGCACCTGCAGCGGCAACACCAGCCTCGGTTCCTGCGACACCCACAGATACCAGTAAAAAAGACAAGGCAGTTGCCATGATTTCCAATAAGAAATAACTTATACTTTTTAAATTTAACTTTTAAAAGATTATTATATATTAATTATGAGCCAAGAAGCACATACCAATACCGGGCACGGTGATGCCCACGAAGAACACCACCACCACGAAGAAACCTTCATATCGAAGTATGTCTTCAGTATGGACCACAAAATGATTTCAAAACAGTTTTTGGTTACTGGAATTATTATGGGAGTTTTGGGCATGATTCTATCTATGATATTCCGTGTACAATTGGCGTGGCCTACCACCGATATGAGCTACCTTAAACCCATTTTAGGTGGCTGGATTAGCGACACAGGTAAAATGGATCCGAGTTTTTATATGTCATTGGTAACTTTACACGGAACCATTATGGTGTTCTTTGTATTGACAGCCGGCCTTAGTGGTACCTTTAGTAACTTGCTTATTCCATTGCAAGTGGGAGCCCGCGATATGGCTTCTCCCTTTGTGAATATGCTTTCATATTGGTTTTTCTTTATGAGCAGTGTGGTATTGTTCATTTCCTTATTTATCAGTAGCGGCCCAGCAGCAGCAGGTTGGACAGTTTATCCTCCCTTGAGTGCACTACCTAAAGCAATGCCTGGTTCAGGATTAGGGATGACTTTATGGTTGGTATCTATGATTTTATTTGTAGGATCGGCTTTGATGGGCGGAATGAATTATATAGTTACAGTGCTTAACATGCGTACCAAAGGTATGAGCATGACACGTTTGCCACTTACTATTTGGGCATTCTTCTTAACAGCCGTATTAGGTTTACTTTCTTTCCCTGTGTTATTGGGAGGTTGCCTATTATTACTATTCGACCGTAGTTTTGGAACTATGTTTTATCTAAGCGATATCCCTGCAGAATTAACAGGTGGTATAGAAAGAGTAGGAGGAAGTCCGATATTGTTCCAGCATTTATTCTGGTTCCTAGGTCACCCCGAAGTATATATTATATTATTGCCTGCATTGGGATTAACTTCCGAAATTATTGCAACCAATTCCCGAAAACCAATCTTTGGTTATCGAGCGATGATTATGTCGCTGTTGGCTATTGCCTTCCTCTCGTTTATTGTGTGGGGACATCATATGTTTATTACAGGTATGAATCCTTTCCTAGGTTCGGTTTTCATATTGGCTACGCTTATTATAGCGGTACCATCGGCTATCAAGGTATTTAACTATTTGGCTACACTGTGGCGAGGAAATATCATACTCACCCCTGCTATGATGTTTGCTATTGGATTGGTTTCATTCTTTATATCAGGCGGTCTTACTGGACTTTATCTAGGTAATGCGGCTCTCGATATTAATTTACACGATACGTATTTTGTGGTTGCCCACTTTCATATTGTAATGGGTACTGCAGCTATATTTGGTATGCTTGCAGGTATATATCATTGGTTCCCTAAAATGTACCGCAGAAGAATGAACGATAAATTGGGAAGTTTGCATTTCTGGCTAACTATTATAGCTGCCTATGGTGTGTTCTTCCCAATGCACTTTATGGGCTTGGCAGGTGTTCCCCGTAGGTATTATTCATTTACTTTGATGAACGAATGGCATGTATGGGATAACCTCAATATATTTATTACTTGTGCAGCATTTGTAGGAGGTATGGCTCAGGTTATATTCTTATATAATTTCTTCAACTCTATTAAGAACGGTCGCAAAACAGAACAGAATCCTTGGGGTTCCACTACTTTGGAATGGACCGCACCCATCCCACACGTTCATGGCAACTGGTATGGCGAAATACCAACTGTTTATCGCTGGCCTTATGATTATTCAGTTCCCGGGGCCGATCAAGATTTCATTCCACAGGATGTCCCCCACGAAGGCGAAGGAGGGACCGATTCCGGACCACATTCGCCACAAGCACCTCAATCTAAAACTTTGGAGAAGGGGGGCACACTCCACTTCGCAATGCCTAAGTTTTTAAGCAAACTCTTTGGTAACTTATCAAGAGCATAATATATTTCATATAATAATAAATGCAAAAAATACAAGTCATACAACTTAAAAGTACCAGCACCTTTGCTGCAAAGCTTGCCGACTATAAGCAGCTTTTTAAGCTAAGGCTTACTTTGTTGGTAGTGTTTTCTGCAGCATTCGGATTTGTGATGGCATCTGGTGGATCTAGTTTCGATTGGATGGGATTAACGCTCATTTGTGTGGGAGGATTTTTAGTAGTTGCAGCGTCTAATGGTTTGAACCAAGTAATAGAACGCAACTATGATATATTGATGACACGTACCGAAAATCGCCCTGTTGCCGCTGGCCGCATGGGCATTGCAGAAGCATCATTGTCATCATTGATAGCTGGTGTTATCGGTATCGCAATACTCGGGTTATATTTCAACCAACTCACAGGAATTTTATCATTTATATCATTGGCATTATATGCGTTTGTATATACACCGCTTAAACGCATTCACCCTGTAAATGTATTTGTGGGTGCAATTCCAGGGGCATTACCACCCATGCTTGGCTGGACCGCAGTTACCAATAATTTAGATTCGATGTGTATCGCCTTGTTTATGATACAATTCTTTTGGCAGTTTGTACATTTTTGGTCAATAGCTTGGTTGCTCGATGATGATTATAAAAAAGCAGGATTTAAAATGTTGCCCAAAACAGGTCGTTCAAAAGCTACAGCCATGCAAATATTTGTATATGCAGCCATGCTTATTCCTTGTGGATTATTGCCTTTACAATTGGGAAAAGCAGGTACAGTTTCAGCAATACTGGCAACCGTTGCAGCATTATATGTTTTGTTCCGTGCTGCTCGATTATTAAAAACCTGCGATGCCAAAGAAGCCAAACAAATTATGTTTTCAAGTTATATATATTTAACGGTTACACAAATTGCCTATATGATCGATAAGATTTGAAGTACATGAAAAAGCAAATGATACAAAAACCTATACAGGAGCAAGAGTACACGGTACATCCACTCAAATTTATTTTGTGGCTGATTATAGTGGCTGCTGTTATGCTGTTTGCAGGATTAACAAGTGCTTATATAGTTAAGAAAATTGATGGCAAAGCATGGCTCGAGTTCCAATTGCCTTCCATGTTTATGGTTTCTACCATAGTAGTAATATTATCGAGTGTAACCATGTGGTGGTCGCACCGTTCAGCAAAAAGAGATGAAATTCAACGTGTAAAAATGGGGCTTTTTGCTACCTTATTATTTGCATTGTCATTTGTAGGATTACAATATATGGGATGGAAACAATTGGTCGAGAATAATGTATACTTTACGGGCTTCTCAGTTTCAGCATCATTTGTATATGTTATTTCCGGATTGCACGTATTACATATTTTGGGTGGTATTATATTCTTAGGAATTTTACTTGCCAAAACTTACCGTTACGAAGTACATAAGAAAAATATGCTTTCTATATCATTGTGCAGCACCTATTGGCATTTTGTGGGATTGCTTTGGGTATACTTGTATTTTTTTATGACCTACGCTTAAAAATTAAAACTAATAAAAACGATTTATATAATATAATAATATGTCAGAATCAGTAGCTTTAAATCCCAACAGTGCCTGGACCGGTGGCAAGTCGCCCTTCGGTGTGAGCTATGGCAAACTAATGATGTGGGTATTCCTATTATCGGATGCATTTACTTTCTCATCACTTTTGGTTACCTATGGTTGCAATCGCTACCTCTCAGGTGGTTCAGAAATTAAGTGGCCACATCCCGATCAGGTGTTCAATCACTTTCCCGGAATTCATGGTGTTGATATGCTGGGTCCAGGTTCAGGATTGCCCTTATTATTTGTAAGTTTAATGACTTTTATCCTCATCTTTAGTTCCGTAACTATGGTGTTGGCAGTTGAGGCTGGCTCTCGTAAGCATCGTAACGATGTAGCATTTTATATGTTCCTCACTATTATTGGAGGTATCGCATTTTTGAGTTGCCAAGCATGGGAATGGACGCAGTTTATACAAGGTAGCCACGAAGGAAGTAAATTCTTGGTGAACGGAGAAAAAATATATGGGGCTAATTTATTCCTCAACGAGTATGGACCAGCAGCATTTGCAGGGCTCTTCTTTATTGTAACAGGTTTCCATGGTTTCCACGTATTGAGTGGTGTCGTGCTCAATGTTATTATATATGTGAATGTAATTAAAGGCACCTACGATAAACGCGGACATTATGAAATGATAGAGAAAGTGGGATTGTATTGGCACTTTGTTGACTTGGTTTGGGTATTCGTATTTACCTTCTTCTATCTTATATAATACAATTTTAATTAGTAAAAACGATTTTAAAAAACATTAATATATAAATTACATGGAACATACAGATAATACAGAACATACTGAACACCACGAAGGACACGGCATATCTAAAAAAGCTATTTGGAGAACCTTTGGTATACTTTCATTCCTTACCGTGGTCGACTTTGCTATTTTCTTCAATATGGACGGTACCATGAGCCGCAACATGATATTTGTAGCATTGGGTATAATTAAATCATATTATATAGTGGGCATTTTTATGCACATGAATTATGAAGTAAAACGCCTGGCTGGAATTATTTTATTGCCTTTTGGCTTTATTTTGGGTTTAATAGCTGCACTTTTATATGAAGGTGATCGCTGGAGTGTAATCAAGTGGTTTGTCGAGTAGGAACAGTATAAAGTCGTAAGTATAAAGCCCGCTGCGGCGGGAAGTATAAAGTAGCAAGGCTGCTGCGGCGGGAAGTAGCAGATATTTTATTGTTCTAGACTTTATACTTATGATAATATAAATATTAAGCAAAGTATTATATAAGGAATTTATTCATGAATAGAACATTATCCAGATTAACCCTTATATTAATTATTGTACTTCCAATCGTATTATATTATATCATGAGGCAGGCCACAATTGTGGTCAATTACGTTCCTATTTTGGGCGAGAAGGAATATGACCCCATAAAAAAAGATACCATATATCATAAAGTTCCTGCTTTCAAATTTACAGACCAATTGGGTCGTACTATTACAGAAAAGAAATTAGATGGTCATGTATATATCGCCAACTTTTTCTTTAGCACTTGCAAAGATGTTTGCCCAAAAATGCAGGGCGTGGTGCGTAGTATATATGAAAAATTTTGTGATACCAGTGGCGGATTAAACAAAGATCCATTTGTTAGATTTATTAGCCATACGGTAGACCCTGAAACAGATACTGTAGCACAATTAAAAAAATACGCAGATGCAATGGGAGCCAATCCCGATTTTTGGTATTTTGTAACAGGCAGCAAACCCGAAATATATGGTTTGGCACAACGAGGTTATCTTTTGCCCACCGGCGAAGACCCTAGTATTCCCGCCGATTCCATGAAATTTTTCCATAGCCAAATATTAGTTTTGGTCGACAAAGAAAAACGAATCCGCGGAGCCTATGATAGTCATGATCCTAACGACATCAATCGCTTGCAAGACGATGTGCGGATGTTGGTGTATGAGTATAATGAGAAATTAGAAAAGGCGAAGAAATAGTGGAAATCTCATTCTGACTCCGCAAGCTTGCGGAGTGCGAGCGAAGAATCTGTTTTGTTCGAAGACGCTATAGCGAGATTGCCACGTGGGAAGCCCACTCGCAATGACGGAAATCAATAAACAAAATACTTACACATACAACCCTTTTATTTTTTTAGGGTACTTCACTTTATGGCTCATTAATAAAGTATGCAAAAAAAATCTACTATAGTTTTTATTTTTCTGTGTTTGTTGGGTTTGAGCAATTCTTACGGCAATCAGGTTCTTGGGGGCGATATACAATATAGCTCAACCCACAAAGATACTTTAGATGTTTTGGTAACAATATATAAAGATTGCTTTTGGACTATTATATATTGAGTTCCAGTATAAAAAACTTTTTGCTTCCTTTTTTGTGTAGAAAAGGAAGGCCGTGCCAGCTAGGCAGGCAACGAATAGAGAAAGTATGTCTTGAATTCACAAATCCAGTAATTTGTAATTGGTCAATCGTAATTTCGCACCATGCTCAAATTAAAACTTGCCACCGACCCACGTTGGGTAAATATTGCCGAAAAAAGTATTGCCGAAATCCTCACCGACCATGCCTACTGCGAACAAAAAGCAGCTACCTCGGGCATTAGTATGATAATAGCCTGCCCCGGGCACACACGTTTGGTTAATGAAATGACTTCCTTGGTAGCTGAAGAGTGGGGGCATTTTCGCAAAGTATATAAAGAACTCGAGAAACGTAATTTGCCCTTGGGCCACAAAAGGAAAGATGAATATGTAATAGCTTTGCTCAAACTCAAAAAGTCAGGAAGAGATCAAGAATTTCAAACCTGCGAAAACTTATTATTAAATGCCATGATAGAAGCTCGCAGTTGCGAACGTTTCCGATTATTATCTTTAAATATGGAAGATGAATACTTCCGCAAATTTTACCACGAGTTCATGGTTTCCGAAGCAGGGCATTATACCATGTATATTGATTTGGCCAAAGATTTTATGCCCGAAGAGCACGTGGCAACACGGTGGGAAGAAATATTGGAAGGGGAAGCAAAAATACTGGCACAAATGGAGTTAAGGGGTGATCGGGTGCATTAGTCTTCACGCCGTCATGCCGAACTTGTTTCGGCATCTCATTCTTGAACAGAATTCCATTCCATTATATATTTCTTATTTTTTGTGTACTTTGTTCTTTCTATAAAAAACTATATCCACACTAACCTGACTTAATTTTGGAGATATAATATAGTGCGAATGATATTTTTGCATTATTCTTTCCCCCTCCAATGTATTAGAGTAACCAAAACAATAATGATAAGAAATACCTAGCTCTATTGTTCGTTTTGTTGTCTGATATGATTTTGTGATACCCACGACTCCAGAATAATTTATTTTTAATATCTCATTCGTTATATCTGAAGACAGTAATTCAAAAGATGGCGTATCAGATGTTTGAACAGTGAATGAATTAAAAAGCCGATACATTAAATTGAAGTTAATATTTAGGCCCGCATATATACTGCATAGTTGTTTGTTGTTTTGCTGAATTATATTGTAGCCTAATAAAAATTAGGCTTAAAAACATAATAACCTACTTTGGTGTAGAACTCTCCAGTGGTTAATGGCATATTTACTTTTTCTGATGTAGGATAACCCATACCACTAATGAGAAAATTGCCATATAAGAAAAATTATTTTTTAATGACAGCTTACTATTTACTCCTAAAGTTAAACTAATAGGTGATGGGGTATAACTCAAAATATCTCTTCGGTATTGTGGGTGCATTAGCTGCTAGGTGCATAAAGGAGGTGTAGTGAATGATGGATTAATTTGTAATCCCAATTTAATTCCATCAAAAGCATTTCATATTATTGTTTGGCAACCTAAACAAAATATTATAATATATATATACGCATTTATTGTTTTATTAATTACAAAGATAGTAAGGAGAGTTTGTTATAATACGAGAGTCCATAAAATAGAAAAGGGTTGCATTTTATAAATGTATATCTGTAGTAATTCGTAATTCGTTCACTTGTAATTTGTCAATTTTCAACCCCCAAATCCCATCCGCCGGCGGCGGACCAAATCCTGAATCCCATCCTATGCAAAAGTTTTTTTCTCAAACATTTGGCTTTGTTCTTAAGTTTGCGGGCGAAAGCCACCTAAAAAAACACCAACACATGGCAAAAAATCTAGTAATAGTCGAGTCACCAGCCAAGGCCAAAACCATAGAAGGCTACTTGGGTGCGGACTTCAGCGTAACATCTTCATTCGGGCACATACGTGACCTGAGCAAAGAGGAAGAAGCCGTAGACATCGCCAATGGGTTTAATCCCCACTACGAAGTGCCCGCCGATAAAAAGGATGTGGTAGCCAGATTGAAAAAAATGGCCAAAGAAGCTGACACCGTTTGGTTAGCGACTGACGAAGACCGAGAAGGGGAAGCCATTTCTTGGCATTTGGCAGAAGTACTCGGCTTGAATATCGCCGCTACAAAACGTATTGTTTTTCATGAAATTACAAAACGTGCAATCCTTGAAGCTATCAAAACGCCGCGTACCATTGACATCAATTTGGTGAATGCCCAGCAGGCACGCCGTATATTAGATAGGCTCGTAGGCTTTGAATTATCTCCCGTACTTTGGAAAAAAGTGAAGCCTAGTCTCTCCGCAGGTCGTGTGCAATCGGTTGCGGTGCGATTAATTGTAGACCGTGAACGCGAGATACAAAATTTTACTTCTAGCTTTCAATTCAAAATTACTGCTGAATTTACCTTGGATGGCGGCAAAAAATTATTGGCCGATTTGCCCAAGCGTTATGATACCCGTGAGCAAGCCATGCAGTTTTTGGAGGGATGCAAAAATGCAGCATATTCTATAGAAAATTTAGAAACAAAACCAGCGAAACGCTCACCAGCCGCACCATTTACTACCAGTACTTTGCAACAAGAAGCAGCCCGTAAACTCGGATATCCTGTAGGCATGACCATGCAAGTGGCCCAACGTTTATACGAAGCAGGGCATATCACTTATATGAGAACGGATTCTGTAAATTTGGGCGAGATGGCTATTGAAGCATCGAAAGCTGAGATTGAAAAAAGTTATGGAAAAGAATATTCGCATACACGGAAATATACTACTAAATCTGCGGGAGCACAAGAAGCCCACGAAGCTATACGCCCAACTTATTTCGAGAACAGCGAAGTGGAAGGCAGCAGTCAAGAAACAAAACTTTATAGTTTGATATGGAAACGTGCCATTGCCTCGCAAATGAGTGATGCACAATTTGAACGTACTGTTGCCACTATCAATATATCAACCACAAAAGAGAAATTTACCGCAACTGGCGAAGTCTTAAAGTTCGATGGTTTCCTAAAAGTATATATGGAAAGTAAAGACGACGAAGATGATGACGAAGCTACAGGAATGCTGCCTCCATTAAAAGTAGGCGAGATATTAAGTCTGAAAGAGATTAATGCCACACAGCGTTATGGCCGGCCCGCACCAAGATATACAGAAGCAAGTTTGGTAAAGAAATTAGAAGAGAATGGCATCGGTCGTCCTTCTACGTATGCTCCAACAATTTCCACCGTCCAAAAGCGTGGTTATGTGGTAAAAGAAGATAGATCTGGCAAAGAGCGTGAGTTTGAAACTTTAACGTTGGCCAAAAATAATATTTCTTCTGTAGTGAAAATGGAAAACTATGGAGCTGAGAAAAGCAAACTTTTTCCCAGCGATATCGGAACGGTGGTTACCGATTTTTTGGTTAAACATTTCGATAAAATCATGGATTACCAATTCACTGCAAAAGTGGAACAGGAGTTTGATGAAATTGCAGAAGGCAAGGTGAAATGGCAACAAATGCTCAAAACATTTTATACCCCATTTCACGAGACTGTAATACAAACTACAGAAACTGCCGAAAGACAAAAAGGAGAAAGAGTTTTAGGAGTTCACCCAACTACTGGCGAAAAAATTATCGCACGTATTGGTCGTTATGGACCACTGGTGCAAATAGGTGGCGAAGACGAAGAAGTGAAGCCCAAATTTGCAAACCTACGCCAAGGCATGATGATAGAAACAATGACCTTGGAAGAAGCTTTGGAATTGTTCAAACTTCCAAGAGTTGTTGGTGAATATGAAGGCAAAGAAATAAAAGCCAATACTGGTAGGTTCGGTCCTTATCTGCAACATGATGGTAAGTTTATTTCGATTCCCAAAACAGATGATCCGATGACGATTGAGCAAGGAAGGGCGATAGAATTGGTAGAAGAAAAACGCAAAAAAGAAGCTGAGCGTTTAATTAAATCCTTCTCTGAAAATGCAGAAATGCAATTATTGAATGGACGTTGGGGGCCATACTTAGCCGTAGGTAAAGAGAATTATAAATTACCCAAAGGTTCCGATCCCAAAACTATGACTTACGAAGATTGTATGGTGATAGTGGAACAAACACCTGCAAAACCTGGAAAGAAAGCAGCGGCATCCAAGAAAACTGAAGCTCCTGCAAAAGCCGCACCTAAGAAAAAAGCTGCAGCCAAAAAGAAAGCACTCGCCAAAAAGAAATAATATTATGATAGACGAACGTGAAATACATTCGTTAGTAAAACTATTGGACGACCCCGATTTGGAGATTTCGTCCCTCATCGAGCAAAAGCTGATGTCGTATGGTGGCGTTGTGGTTCCTTTTTTGGAGAATGAATGGGAGACTTGCTTCGATGCACTATTACAACAAAAATTAGAAAATCTGATTAGCCGTATACAATTCGATGTGGTTAAAAAAGAACTGACAACATGGTATGCCAATGAGGGTGAAGACTTGTTGGACGGTGTGTTTTTGATTGCCAAATTCAAATATCCCGAATTAGATAAGCAAACACTTTCGAACCAAATTGATAAAATAAAATTAGATGCTTGGTTGGAATTAAATTACGATTTGTCGAGTTTGGAAAAGACAAAAATATTGAACCATGTTATATATGATTTATATGGTTTCCAATCGAACACACAAAACTATCATTCACCCAATAATTCCTTTATCAATCAAGTATTGGAGAGCCGTCGCGGCAATCCGGTTTCCTTAAGTGTTGTATATCAATTGGTGGCACAGCGACTTAATATTCCTATATATGGTGTGAACTTGCCACAGCATTTTGTATTGGCTTATCGTGATGATTCGGGATTGGAAACAGTGCATTCCATTCATGATACAGTTGATTTGGATAATCTCAATAGAGGCACGATTTTATTTTATATAAATGCTTTCAATCATGGTGCGGTTTTGTCGTTGAGTAATTTGGAGCAATTTGTAAAACAATTGAATTTGGAATTAGACCCCAATTATTTTATTCCTTGTAGTAATATAGATATCGTAAAAAGAATGTTGCGAAATTTACTGTTTTCTTATAACCAAAATAAAGATACCAGAAATGAGCACGATGTAAAACAAATGCTCAATATATTGGGAGAGCCTGATATATCAGCTTTTGGCCATAGTTCAGGACAAGAAGGTGATGATGAGGAAAGGGAAGAAGAAGGTGGTGAGGAAGAAGAATAGCTTCCATAAATAATATATATATTGTCAGTAATTGATAACATAAAAAGTACAATAGGCAGGTTCTACTTAATGCGGGACAAGGCTGAAAATGTGCAGCGTTTTACCCAGCATTGGGATGCAGTAAAAACTGTTGGTATATTATATGAAGCTACGCGTGAAAATATGGAAATAATTAGCAAGTATGCCACTAAATTACGCAACGAAGGAAAGACAGTTTATATATTGGGATATTTTCCCTACAAAGAACTCACCTTCGATGTAAATTTCACTATGCACTCTGAATATATACATCGCCAAAACCTTACTTGGACAGGACTTCCGAAGAATGATGCAGGCATGAAGTTTAAAGCTGATGATTTTGATTTATTGCTCAATTTGTATAATAATGATATACTCCCCTTGTTTTATATATCATTACATTCAAAAGCAAAATTTAGGATTGGGAAATTTGAAAAAATAAATGTGCAATTTTTCGATATGATGATCGATATGAAAGAAGACAATATCGAACTTCCCGACCTCATCAAACAAATAGATTATTATATACACAAATTATGAGTTTTAATTATACAGGAACAGGTGTGGCATTGGTTACACCCTTTACGGCAAATGGAGAAGTTGATTATGATGCTTTGGGCAAATTAATCGACCATGTTATTAATGGAGGAGTTGAGTATTTGGTAGTATTAGGTACTACGGGAGAATCTGCTACACTTACAAAAGAAGAGAAAAAGAATATTTATAAGTTTGCCGTGCAGGCCAATAACAAACGCGTGAACATGGTTGCGGGTATGGGCGGAAACAATACTGCCGAACTATTAGAAACTGCTGCTCATTTCGATTACGAAGGATACGATGCAGTACTTTCAGTAAGTCCTTATTATAATAAGCCCAACCAAAACGGAATCTACGAGCATTATAAAGCATTTGCGAATAAAAGTCCTTTGCCAGTTATAATATATAATGTGCCAGGCCGCACAGGTTCTAATATCTCCGCCGAAACACAATTGCGTTTGGCCAATGATATTTCTAATATAGTTTGCACCAAAGAAGCCAGTGGAAACTTTGAACAATGTATGGATGTGATACAAGGCAAGCCTGCAAATTTTAAAGTAGTATCAGGCGATGATGCTATAACTTTATCATTGATAGGAGCAGGAATGGATGGTGTAATTTCAGTAATAGGAAATGCATACCCCCGCATTTTTTCTGATATGGTAAGAGCAGCTCTCGCCAACGACTACGAAACTGCCCGCCGCTTACATTATAAAGTATATGAGCTCAGCAAACTCATATTTACCGAAGGCAGCCCGGGCGGTGTAAAATATATATTAAAACAAATAGGAGTTTGTGGCGATACCGTTCGTTTGCCATTATATAAAATAAGCCCAGCCCTCGAGCAAAAAATGCATAATATTATGCAAACAATATAATATATTTATATGTTATTTAACCGCTTTCATAATATAAACAAAATTCAAAAATATAGTAGGATTCAGTCTCCGATAGGAGGAGCAAACTATATGAATGATGGTATAGAAGACAGTTTGCACAATATAAACAAAATTCAAAAACATAGTAGGATTCAGTCTCCCCTCAGCGATTCGCCGCGGCAAATAGAGGGGCTACTAAGCCCCAAATATATATATCTGATACTTTTTTGTACTTTGTTTTTTGTGAATGTGAAGGGGCAAAACGATACTATAAAAGATGGTTCAGCTGGTAATCTATTTGAGCATAGGCCAGGAGCATATCCATCACAACCAACATATACTAGTAGCAATAATTTCGGATATCATTTTATAGATAGAATTGAAATTTTATCTGGTAGCATTAACCAAGCAAATTTTTCTGCGATAAAACCTTATTATAGGAATCAAGTTATAGAATGTTTTAGAAAATATAAAGAATCAGATTGGTTATATAAACCACAATATCAGTATCTACACAATGATAATCCCGAATTTTATGAATTGAAAAAGAATGAAAGTAAAAAAATATTCTATACTATTGCTCCTTCACAATTATATTCCATCCAAAAAGAAGATTTCACTATGATGGTCAACCCCGTCCTCGCCTTCACCGCAGCACGAGAAATGAACAATACCACAGGCAAAAACAATATATTATATACCAATACAAGAGGCGTGGAACTAAGAGGAACGTTAGGCGGTAAAATAGGTTATTATACTTTCTTAACTGAGAACCAGAGTATGGAGCCCGCTTATGTAAAAAACTATATCGATAGTCACCAATTTGTGATGCCAGGTGTAGGTTACCTTAAAAAATTCAAGAACTATAATAATGCCTACGATTATTTTATTGCCCGTGGTTATATTACTTTCAGTCCTGTAAAAACTACTACGGTTATGTTTGGACATGACCGAAATTTCATTGGCAACGGAATTCGTTCTTTAATATTAAGTGATTTTAGTAAAGACTATTTGCAATTGAAAATTAATACCAAAGTATGGAAATTTAATTACCTCAACATATTTGCTGAGCTAACAGATTATCGTAGGACATTAGGTACAGTTTTATTGCCCAAAAAGTATATGGCCTTCCATCATTTGAGTATGAACGTGTCGAAAAATTTGAATATAGGATTGAGTGAAACCGTTGTATTCTCAAGAATTGACAGCAACTCTAATGGCGGTTTTGATTTTAATTATTTAAACCCAGTTATATTTTATAGAAGCATTGAACAGAATAATAACTCCGCAGATAATTCTATGATAGCAGCAGATTGGAAATGGAATTTTTTAAAACATTTTTCATTTTATGGTCAGGTAGTTTTTGATGAGTTTTTGTTAAAGCACTTGGTAAAACAGGATGGTTACTGGGCCAACAAATATTCGATACAAAGCGGCTTGAAATATATCAATGTATTTGATATTAAGAATCTGGATTATCAGTTTGAGTATAATATGATCCGTCCATATACTTATACGCATTTCAAAACCTCAACTGCTTATACAAACTATGGTCAGCCTATGGCACATCCGATGGGGGCAAATTTGAAAGAACAATTACATGTTTTGCGTTATCAACCTACAAAAAATATATTTATAGCTGCACGTTATATGTATAATACTTATGGTGCTGATACGGGCGGAACACATTGGGGGGCAAACATCTTCGAAGATTATCACAAACGCCAATTGGTAGGTTATCCTAAGTATGATTTGGGGAATACGATAGGGCAAGGTATAAAAACACATATACAATATTTAGATTTTACAGTAACTTATATGCCTTGGCATAATTTGTTTTTGGAGCTGAGTTATATATATAGAAACCAAACGAGCACGGTGAGTTATGTGAATCAAAAATCGAGTATGTTATATTTGAATTTGCGTTTAAATTTGCCCAAACGTGATATGTTATTTTAAAAATATATAATGATGAAAACGGCAGTTATTACAGGTATTAGCAAAGGTATTGGCAAAGCATTATGCGAATTGTTATTGTCTAAAAATTATCGTGTAACAGGCATTGGTCAACATAAACCTGATATAGAAAACGAACATCTTACTTTTATAAAAGCAGATGTGAGAAACTATATACAAGTTGCTGATGCTATTTTACAAATTAAAACAAATTATAATAACCAAATTGATGTATTGATTAACAATGCAGGTTTGGGTTATTTTGGTAATTTAGAAGATATGCCTATCGAGCAATGGCATGAAATGTTTGATACAAACGTGGATGGAGTTTTTTATACTTGCAAGGAGATTATTCCTATCATGAAACAGCAGAAAAGCGGCCATATCATTAATATAGCAAGTACCGCTGCACTAGAAGGAATGCCGCAGGTCTCCGCCTACTGTGCAAGCAAGTGGGCAGTGAAAGGATTGACCGAAAGTTTGTGGCGTGAATTGCGTGATTATAAAATTAAAGTAACTTGTGTTTATCCTGGTTCGACCAAAACAGATTTCTTCAGAAATAGTCCGGGTATTAAACCACACGATTATATGTTAATGCCCGAGGATGTAGCACAAATGATTGTGCACGCAATAGAAACTCCTCCCAATTTCCATCAAGTAAATTTGGAAGTGAGGCCGCTGCAACCTAAAGGTCCGAAAGTGTAATTTCTTACCGTTGGCTTATGCCAACGTTAAGAAATTAAATCCTTTTTTTGTATATTTGCCTTTAGATGGAAGAAAGCAAAGGAGAAATATTAATTTACGAGAGTGAAGATCATCAAACGCAGATTGAAGTGCAGTTTGATCAGGAAACGGTTTGGCTTAGTCAGAGTCAGATGGCTACTTTGTTTAAGCAATCAAAGCAAAACATTAGTTTGCATATTAATAATTGCTTTAAAGAGAAGGAGCTTTCATCTAATTCAGTTGTCAAGGATTCCTTGACAACTGCCTCAGATGGGAAGAAGTATAAGACAAAATATTACAATTTAGACGTGATAATCTCTGTTGGTTATCGAGTAAAATCAAGACAGGGCACACAGTTTCGTATTTGGGCGACCCAAAGGCTCAAAGAATACTTAGTTCAAGGATATTCTATTAATCAAAAACGTTTGGAGCAGTTGAAAACAGTTGTGAAGATTATTCAGCAGTCTGGAAGCACAGAAAATGTTCAATTGTCAGAAGCTAAAGGTTTGTTAGACATTATTACAAACTATACCCAAAGTTTCATATTACTGAATCAATTTGATAGTCATAGATTGAAAGAAGAAGCATTGAATGAAGCTATATTATATGTTATTGAATATGCCGAAGCAGTGAAAGCTATCCAAGAATTAAAAAGTATATTGATACAGAAGAAGGAGGCATCTGATTTATTTGGTAAGCAAAAGGATGAAAGTTTTAAAGGTATTTTAGGAAATATAGTGCAAAGTTTTGCTGGTGAGTATTTATATAAAAGTATTGAAGAGCAAGCAGCCCATCTATTATATTTTGTGATAAAGAATCATCCATTTTCGGATGGCAATAAAAGAATTGGTGCATTTTTATTTGTATGGCTTTTACAAAAAAATAAACACCAACTTAAGAAAAATGGAGAACTTAAAATTAACGACAATGCTTTGGTAGCAATAGCTTTATTGGTGGCTCAAAGTAATCCAGATGATAAAGAATTAATGGTAAAATTAATTGTGAATTTAATTAAGAATAACAATTAATAAGATATAGCATATTATTATCTAGCCACCTCAATCTTGTATTTTTTTCCTTTAATTTTCTCTTCTTTAATGCGAGACAAAACGCCACCGATTTCATCAGTTTTGATAGCTACAAATGATTGAAAATCTTTAACCTCAATAAGTCCCAAATCATCTTTGTTTAATTTCCCTTTTTGTAAAAAGAATCCGACAATATCTACCTTATTGAGTTTGTTTTTTTTGCCACCACTTATATATATAGTTTTATATAAAGGAGCATCGGGCAAATTATTTTTCTTATTCAGTTTTAATTCTTTGAGACTTTTATCTAAATATGCTGGCTGCTCTTCTTGTTTTGATGTCATAATATAAGCAGTTCCTGATGCATGCATGCGTGCCGTACGGCCATTGCGATGCACAAACTCTTGCTCTTGCACAGGCAACTGGAAATGTATGACGTGTTTCATTTCGGGAATATCCAAACCACGAGCAGCCAAATCGGTGGTAACCAAATAATTTACGCTGCCATTTCTAAATTGTATCAATGCACGTTCACGGTCATCCTGTTCCATGCCACCATGATAAAAAGTACTATATATGCCTTTGTCGTTTAAGTACTCACTCGTGCGTTCGCAGGCTTCTCGGTGGTTGCAAAATATAAGAGCGGATTCTGAATTCAAAGAACAGATTAATTGATATAAACTATATACTTTGTCACGGTCTTCTGAAATCACCAATTTGGTACTGAGACTTTCATTCACCTCATCTTTTTTTGGATTGAAGTTTAATACCGTAGGCGAACTTACTCCCGCAAAATCTGGAATTTGTATACTAGAGGTTGCAGAAACCAATATACGTTTTTTGAGGTTTTCGAGTACACCGATAATTTGTTCCATCTCGCCATGGAAGCCAAGTTCGAGCGATTTGTCGAACTCATCTAAAACTAATATATGTATATTTTCGAGTGTAAAACTTTTGCGTTGTATATGATCAGCAATTCGTCCAGGGGTGCCAATTAATACTGCTGGTGGATTGCTCAGGTTTTGCACTTCTGTTTGAGTAGAATGACCGCCATAACATACATTTACTTTATATCCTGTGCTCATTTTTTTCCAAACTTGTTCTAGCTGCATGGCCAATTCTCGGGATGGAACAAGTATCAAGCATTGAACAGTTTTAATATTTGGATTTAATAATTCTGCTAGCGGCAACATAAATGCTAACGTTTTTCCAGAGCCAGTTGGGGCAACTAACAAAACCGTATCGTCTTTGATGATGGACTTGTGTGCAGCCTCCTGCATGGGTTTGAGCTCGGATATTCCTAGATTTGAAAGTGTATTTTGGAGTTGGTTTTCCATGCTGTAAAGGTAGGTTATAATGATTAATGGAAAGTGGTAAATGATGTCCGCCGCGGCGGAATGAATGATAAATGGGTTGTCGCACGAATTTGCTGCTTGTGGTCTGGCGTTTTCGCCAACCACAATATTGAATCCGCAAACAAAACATTGCACAAATTGTTATATAATATCAAAAAATAAAATTTATTATAATGAAAGTAGAGATATGGAGTGATGTGATGTGATGTGTCCGTTTTGCTATATAGGAAAACGGAAATTTGAAATCGCATTGGAGCAGTTTGTTCAGAAAGATGACGTAGAAATTATTTGGAAAAGTTTTTTGTTGAATCCCGATATTAAAACCGACCCGAGTAAAAACATTCACGAATACTTGTCAGAAATTAAGGGAATCAGTTTAGCACAAGCTAAGCAGATGAATTATCAAGTAACGCAAATGGCCAGTGAAGTGGGACTTGAATACAATTTTGATACGGCAGTAATTGCAAACTCATTTGACGCACATCGATTTTCACATTTTGCAAAAAAGTATAATAAACAGAATGAAGCAGAAGAGGCCTTGTTCAAGTCATACTTTACCGAAGGAAAGAACACCGCTGATACAGATACCTTAGTGCAGTTGGCTGAAGACATTGGATTGGATGGTGAAGAACTTAGAAAGATTTTAGAAAGTGACGAATATATAAATGAGGTACGGCACGATATGGAAGAAGCTGCAGAATTCGGCATTAGTGGTGTTCCTTTTTTTGTCTTTGATAGAAAATATGCGGTGAGAGGAGCACAGGATAGTGCGGTGTTTTTGCAAACGATGGATAAAATAATGGTTAATGGTTAATGCCATTCGGCAGCTATATATAATTGTTAATGCCTTCCGATGCTTCGGAACCGCTGGTTTTTGTTTGCGTAAGCAACATTAGTAATTAACCATTAATCATTGCAAATTAACCATTAAAGCCAAGTAATCGTGGCGTAAGTCTTCATGCAAAGTATCAATCAAACTATGTATTTTTTTGATTTGTTGCTCATATAAATTTATCAGCATTTGACTTTTATGAAAGGGGATTCCTGAGTTTTTGAGTTGGGTACAGAAATGTATATATAACTCCGCACTAAGACCCTTATCATTGATATATTTACTGTATTTCGATATAAGTCTCAAAGTTTTACGTAATCCTTTTTTTACAAAATATAAACTACTTTGCTTTTTTAGTTCAGTGATTTGCTCAGAAATATCGGCTTTTACTTCAACAATAAACTGCGTTTTATTTTGGGATTCAAATAATATATATCCTAGTAATTCTTTATTGTCTTTTTTATACTTGGCAACACTGATGCATAATTCCACCAAATCAGGAGCAGGCAAGAGTTGCAGCTCCTTTTTAATCTCGCTTAAAGTAGTAGATTTCATATATTTAATTTAGCTGAATTCGTTTGTAAAATGCACCCAATAATATCAAGCTCGAAACGGCCAAAGTCACGTCGAAAGCCAATGCAGCTCCCTGTAATCCAAGTTGTGGAATATATATATAGTTCAATATTGCGGTAAGCAAAAAACCAATGATGGCAGCAAAATTATTATATTTAAATTCACCCTTACCTGCAAAATATGCAGCCGGCACGAACTGCAAAGAACATAATATAATGCCTGGGAACAAATATATAAGTTGTTGCCTCACATCAAAAAATTGTTTGCCGAATATATATATATAAGTTTCGGTAGGGATAATATATAATACCAAACAACACATGCCTGTAATGGTAAATGACAGTAAAATGGAACGTTTAATGCCGCGTTTGTCAATTTGCCCACTGGCTATATTTCCTAAATTTATTAAAGCAATACTCTTTCCCGCAAGCCAAATAGCTTCGCCCAATGCAATGGCTACTGAGAATATTCCCAGATAAGACCCACTTAAAAAAAACGGGATTAAGAAATAACTCAATCGATAGTTCATCAGTTGGAATATATTGCTCAACTGTGAGTAAAACCCTTTGCCAACAAACACTTCCATAGAAACTGTATCGGACAAGGTGGGAGAATCAACTTTGCTGATGAATATATATCCTATCATACTTGTTGCCAATAAAGCTGTACCAAAGCAAGCTAGATAAATCATACTATTTACTTGCATATAATAACTGGCTATCGCAAACAACAAAACATGCAAAGTGATATAGATATTGCTTAGCATATTCGCTTTTACAATTTTGTTGTGACCCGTTAGCAGCATAGAGAACGACAAGAATGCTACATTAATGAATGCAATAATGGGTATATAAATACCCAAGTTAAGTTGTTTGTAAAATAAGAAGGTGATTCCCACTGAAACTATAGAAAGTACTATATTATATAAGAATATATTTTTGAGCAAATGTTTGTTATTATATCTGCTGGCAAAATATACCAATGCTGGTCCACCAAAGCATAAACCTAGCTGTGTAAACAGATTGATAGCCGCTGTCCAATTGCTGATTTCTCCCCTGCCTTCTCTGCCCAACTCATGTGTGGTGAGCAAAATAAGCAAAAATGCGAGCACCATAGACCACATTTTTGAAAGGAAGGTATAAGCAATTTTTTTAAGCAAGTTTCAATTCTTTATAAAAGTTATTGAATAATTTATTGATGGTATTGCTATCATATTTTTCGTTATAGTTTGCAAAGTTGCAATGATGTTTTCCTTGAACTATATTTATCATCGCATCACATAATTCGGAATCATTATTTACCAAAACACCAAATTGAGGTTTTACCAATTCTTGAAATGAAACTATATTGTTGCATATAACGGGGCAATGCACTGCCAGGGCTTCGTATACCGTGATGCCTTGCGTTTCATAAAGGCTGTAGGAAACTAACGCAGTTGCCTTTGACATTTTTTCTAACACTTCTTGTCTGGGGATTATGCTTTCAATAAATATACTTCTAAACAATAATCCATGTTGCTGTGCCATATTTTTGCAAGCCTCTTTGTCTTCCCCATCTTCGCCATACATATATAATTTATAATCGGGCATCTGAGTTAATACTTTTATAAATGCCTCAACAATTTTTATACTTTGTTTTACAGGTGCGAAGTTGGAAACATGTATAAAGTACCTTTCTTTTTCTATATGTTTTGGAATGTCATAGAGCTCATCATCAATCAAATTTGGAATTAAGGTAGGCAGCGTTTTTAAGTCGAATAATTGTTGCACATCATCGCTCAGATGCTTGGAAACACAGGTAATTCCTTCTGCATTTTTGAATATTTGTTTTTCAAATAAATGCAAGCGTGGGGTATTTACTTGTAAATAGCGGCTATTATGCTCGGTAATGATATAAGGAATTTTCTTTAGTTTTTTTAGCAGCCATGCCACAAGTGCCGTGGGCCAGCCAACATGCACCTGAATAAATTTCGGCATCCCGTATTGCTTAAAAATATGTAAACAATAATTATAATAAATAAAAAATTTGGTTAAACTTGAATTGGGTTTCACTATATATTTTTTGATATATAATATATTCCCCACCAGCTCTTCTTTATCCTCTCCCCTGTAACTATCTGGGTGCAGCTTGCGGTCAACAAATTTAAGGTAAAAAACGATTACTTTGTTATTGATGCCGATAGCCCGCACATGGCTTTGCACAAAATTACCTGATGTGGGTTCCAATTTGTTGGGAAACCAAGATGCCAACATAAATATATAATCCCCCTTCAAAGTTTATTCGTTCTTAAATAAAATTTTGTGCAACATATAACATCTTTTGATGGTTTCTATAATTTCATATTCAGAAGTAGTAGCTACCAGATTATAAGTAGGGCCACAAAAGTTCATAAACGAGTCGAGGGCCGTTCCATATAAGCCAGAAATTTGATGAGCAATATCTCGCGTAAACACATCATTGACGGCATGTTTTTTTTCGTCACGCTCAAAAAGTTCTTCCAGCTTTTTTAGTTCTCTACCATGTTTGCTATAGTTATAATAAAACAATGATATTGGGCTTTGAAAACCCGGTTTAGGTCGGTCGAGCACATAACTCCACTCCTTGCGTCGTTCGTAGGCATCCACTTTTGGTGTGCGAATAGTTCGGAAAACAAATTCAGGAAACAATTGAGGAATGGATTCCATATATATAATATTGTTTTTCCCCAGCAAAGAATCTAGTTGTAGGGAAACTGTTTGATATCCCAATTTTTTAACGATAAGCTGCTTGTGTATGGAATCTACTGCGAGTCTAAATTCTCCATTATATGATGATACCGTGCCTACATATAAACCCTGCGGAACAACAATGGCCTGCACTACAGGAGTGCTGTCAGAAGATTTAAGCAATTTGCCTCTTATATATAATTGTCCCTGCACTGGTACGGTGAATACCACTAGTAAAAAAATATAATATAGATTTATTTTTTTCAAATAGGTATTATAGTTCTTTCAATTCATATAAATCTAAACGGCGGTCTTTCCAGTTCAAAACAGTTCCCGTATTACGCACCCTTTCCAATGCTGCAAGGTCGAGGTCAGCTATAACGACGGTTTCTATATTGGTGTTACACTCGCCCGCCACAGCATCGGGAGGGAATGCAAAATCGCTAGGCGTATATATTCCTGATTGGGCATAGTTAATATCCATATTATCGACCGATGGAATATTGCCTATAGTACCCGCAGTGCATACAAATATTTGGTTCTCGATAGCTCGGGCTTGGCTACAATATTTCACCCTTTGGAAGCCATGTTTTTCGTCCGTGCTAAATGGTACAAACAATATCTTAGCCCCTTTCTGACAGGCTATCCGGGCCATCTCCGGAAACTCCACATCATAACATACATTGATAGCCACTTTACCACAATCTGTATTCATTACATTTATTTCGGAACCCGCTTTTACGCCCCACCACTTTTGCTCGTTTTGTGTGATATGGATTTTATATTGTCTCTCATAAGTTCCATCACGTTTAAATAGGTAAGCTATATTATATAAATCATCTCCTTCCAATTGTAAATGTGTGCCAGCTATTATATTTATATTATATTCCAAACTTAATCGCTTGAACAAACTTATATAATCATCAGTATACTCATCCATTTTTCTTATACTGTCTTCAGGACTCATACCTCTATAGTCTATCAAAGATAATAACTGTGTGGTGAACAGCTCAGGAAAAATTGCAAAATCCGATTTGTAATTACTAGCCACATCAGTGAAATACTCACACTGCTGAGCAAATTCATCGAATACCACGATTTTACGCAACTCGTATTGTATACAACATACCCGTACTTTTTTCATCATTACCGAGCGTTCCGATTTGCTCTCGGGGGTATAATCTATATTTTTCCATTCCAATAAGCATGCATAGCCTTCGCTCTCCATATCGTTAGGCAAATAATCTTTGATGATACGGCGTATTGCAAATCCTTGCGACAATTGAAAAGTAAGCACGGGGTCTTTAATCTTTTTATCAATTACTCTTTTCACATAAGCACGCACGCCAAGTTTGCCCGAGTGTATATGAAAATTTGGCAAACGGCCACCAATTAAAATCTGCATCAAGTTTTTTTCTACGCCAAGGTCTCTACGCATTTCATATAAACGGCGGCCTATCTTCAAGCCTTGATATTCGGGGTGTACCATGGCTTCAATACCATATAAAGTATCCCCGTCTTCATCATGGTTGGTTATATAACCTTTGTCGCATATTTCGTTCCAGGTATGGTCATCATCATAATCGTCCCAGTTTATGATAAGGCTGGTGGCCGAGCCCACAATTTCGCCTTCAAACTCAATTACCTGCATGCCTTCGGGGAACAGGCGGAACTGGCTTTTCAGCATGTCCATCGTCCATGGGTCATTGTCGTGAAAACAGATTTGTGATAACTTGATGATGTCCTGAAAATCGTCGGGAGTGGCCGTGCGTTGTATGATTACAGGTCGTTTGCTGATTCGTTTTTTCATGTGCGGTTTTATCTAAAAGATAATACGCAAAGGTAGAAAAGAATTTGGGATTAATATAATTGTTGTTCGGACTTTGCTTGCCGTCATTCCGAACTTGTTTCGGAATCTATATTTGTGCAATTCTGATTAATAGACCCTGAAACAAGTTCAGGGTGACGTTCCTGAAATTCCTTCACACCTCCTTATGCCTATAACATCCCACCAAATGGTCATTGACCATACCTGCTGCTTGCATAAAAGCATAGCATATAGTGGGGCCCGCAAACTTAAAACCCCGCTTACGCAAATCCTTGCTCATGGCTTCTGCCTCAACGGTTCTGGCGGGAATTTCAGATTGCGATTTTAACTTATGGTTAATTGTTTTATGACTCGTGAACTGCCAAATATATTTGGCAAAACTGCCATACTCTTTTTGAATGGCTATAAATAATTGGGCATTGGTTACGCTACTATATACTTTTAATTTATTTCTAATGATACCCTCGTTTTGCATCAGTTCGTCGAGTTTTTTTTGGTCAAATTTGGCTACTTTTTTATAATCGAAATTGGCAAATGCTTTTTTGAAATGATGCCTGCGGTGTAATATCGTTTTCCAACTCAACCCCGCCTGGAAAGCATCGAGTATTAAGAACTCAAATAGTTTGGTATCATCGTGAACGGGTACGCCCCACTCGGTATCGTGGTAGGCTTCCATTAGCTCATCGCCCATGCACCAGAGACATTTTGTTTTTTGTTTTTTCATTTATTATATATTTTTGAAGGCGACAAAAGTAATTCGCCGCATCGAATAATGTAATTTGCGAGCAATAATATTATACCATTTCTTAAACTATAATTGTTCTCCGCCTTTGGCGGCTTAGTTTTTATAATGGTAATGCCGAACTACATCCCGGAAGCCCCGCAAACTTGTACTTTGAATTGGTTAAATATATGAATATTTTGTTTATAATATATAATTGAGTAGCTCGTAAAACCTTCCCAATTTCAAACCAATAAATCTCAGTTTTGGATTTTTTGCTGCATTGTGACCTAAGATTCCCACTCATAAAATTAATGACCTTAAATACTTTAAGATAAATTTTAAAATTCAATTTGTCGCTTTGGCAAAAGTCCTTATTTTTGCATCCCGATTTTGTATCGGGACTTTAAACCGAAAACAAATTGGTGCGGTAGCTCAGTTGGTAGAGCAAAGGACTGAAAATCCTTGTGTCGCCGGTTCGATCCCGGCCCACACCACAAGAAAGTATACATTGCCCGATCGTCTAATGGCAGGACTTCAGATTTTGATTCTGACTGTGTTGGTTCGAATCCAGCTCGGGCAACTTTAACACAATAACCATACAGTATGATGCAGCCCATATCCAATCAGGTTAAATTATTTTCGGGCACGCACTCTCATTATCTTGCTGAACAAATCGCACAACACCATGGCTCTCAGCTTGGGCAGTTAAGTATTCTGCGTTTTGCCGATGGCGAATTTCAACCTTCTATCGACGAAACGGTTCGTGGTTGCGATGTGTTTTTTATTCAAAGCACTTTTGCTCCTGCCGATAATTTGATGGAAATATTATTGTTTATTGATGCAGCCAAACGAGCTTCGGCACATTATATAACTGCAGTGATTCCTTATTTCGGAATGGCCCGGCAAGACCGTAAAGACAAGCCCCGTGTATCTATCGGAGCTAAACTAGTCGCCGAATTATTGCATACTGCAGGTGCCAGCCGTGTAATGACCATGGACTTGCATGCAGGACAAATACAAGGATTTTTCGACGTACCTGTCGATCATTTAGATGCATCAGTAGTATTTGTTCCTTATATAAGAAGTTTAAATTTACCCAACCTTATTATAGCGGCCCCCGATATGGGTGGTACCGCCCGTGCCCGTGTATTTGCCAAAGCACTTAATGCCGATATGGTAATATGCGATAAGGAACGCAAACGTGCCAATGAGATTGCCTCCATGACCGTGATAGGTGATGTAACCAGTGCCGATGTGGTATTGGTGGACGACTTAATAGATACTGGAGGCACACTTTCCAAATCGGCGAAGATGCTGATGGACCGTGGTGCTAAAAGTGTGAGAGCGGTGTGTACGCATCCTGTATTATCAGGTCAGGCTTATGAAACTATTGAAAATTCTGTGCTCACCGAATTAATTGTATGCGATACCATTCCTTTGAAAAAGCATGTAGATAAAATAAAGGTATTGTCGGTGGCACCGCTTTTTGCCAATGCTATCCGCTCGGTTAATGAGCATACCTCCATCAGTTCGCTGTTCGATATGAACGGGAATAAGGTGCAGATTCAGGAGAAATTGGTTTAAAGTATTTTTTTGAAACTTTAAAGACTACTTGTTCGTTTTGGTATAGATATTTATATTAAATATTGAAAGCTAAAACTTTATAGCTATTTTACTGTTAAAAATATTGTTAATATTATTATTAATAAATTGGATTATATAATCAAACTAGTATTAATTTCGCTCCTTTAAAATAATTATGAATTTAAAACAAAGAGAACTCTTTAGTAAAACAAAATTACTGAGGCGATTTGTCAATTCACTTTTAAAGAACATATAAACTCCGATTTGTATGTGAAATTTGCTGAAAGAATTAACTCTAAATATTCGAATATTTTAGAAATCCCTCTTATACATTTTAATTTCAATCTTCAGGACCAAAATTCTTCTCAAGTAAATTTAAATGGTCTTAGAATTTCTAATAATGAGAAGGATAAAATAGTTCAAATTTTTACAGATAATTTATCAATACATCAAGTTGGGAATTATCAAAAGTGGGAAATTTTTAGCGAAGATGTTTATTATATTTTAAATGAATTCCAAAAGGAGATTCCAGCATAAATTGGACGGATAGATATAAGAACAATTAATATTTTTGATTTTGATTTTGATCCTCGTAAATATTTCCATGTAGCAATGAATTACCCCAAAGAGTTTATTCAAAATTCTAATTATCAATATAGTTAGATCAAATATATGAACCGGGTAAGAGTGCTGGAGTTTTAAGGGGTAATTATTTGAGGGAAGAAGGACAAAATAAATTTATACTTGACCTTAGTTTTATTAACTGGTTTTTGGAAGATGATATTACAATAAACGATACAATACAAATTAAACAAATTCTAGGAATAGGTCATATGAAGTTGTATAATTTATTTAACGAGGCAATTACTCAAGAAACAAAAAACTTAATAAGATAAAAATGACAGATTATAAAGAACACAAAATAAATGTTGAATTCTGCATTAAAAGCGAGGATAATACTATTTTGAATTTTAATCCTATCGTTGGAGAAAATGATAATTCAATATCTGTAACTAATCATCCAACTTCTTCTTATAGAACATCAAGAAATTTTTTAAATGAGAGTATTACATTACCCTCTAGAAAAATGCGTTTACTTCAAGGTGCTGTTGCATTGAATCATGTTTATAAAGAATTAGAGTTAGATAATCCATCTGTTATTTTAACAGCAATTAATATATTACAAAAGTGTATTATTAATAATATCTCACAAATTGAAATATCTAAAACAGGAAATAAAGAAATTCTAATATATAAACAAAAATCTAGTGGCTTTTCTAATATATTAATTGACGAAGATGGAGATGTGTCTTATGTATTTGTTGGGAAGAAATTAGGGGAAGAAAAAACTGCATATTTTTCAAAACAAAAAGGACTAGATTATCAAAAGATAGCAGAACTTCTTTAATTCTTATATGGCGTGTTCAGAAACTAGCATACCAGTGTATCTGCATTTTTCGTCTGAGAAAAAAGTATATAAACCCAAAGATTTTTTATTTTATCATATACTTTATAGAACAGGATTTAAAGAGAGAGATAATCCTTTTGAGTTTCCCAATACTCTAACAGCTTTTTCTGTTGTTAGTCTAAATTTATCCATAGGAAGGATGTGCTTTCTGTTGTTCAAACTTTAGCTACTAATCCAGATTAAATGGGGAATCATGTATACTTTGGCACAATAAAGAAGATAAAAACTATTAAAGTAATAGTACATTATATTCACGATACTTGTGGAGGTGAACATGTCATAACTACTGCTTTTGTTCATTCACCTCTACCGTGTAATTACTCACATTGTGAAATTTTAATCAAACCTTGCTCTAAAGA
>JAWXAU010000109.1 GCA_034439655.1 Bacteroidota bacterium
ATATTAAAAATGTTACGCTAAGGAACAGATATTTTAAATTCTGTTCTATTTTTTTATCAGGATCGATAAACATTTTTCTGAGCGTTTCATTTTATATAAAAAAATCCATATATCATAATCGAAATAAAAATTTGAGGAGATTCTTATTTTATGATATCATAATTTTAAATAGGTAACAGAATAAATTTTACCTAGGTTCAAAATATAATTTTGAAATCGAACAAGTATATATCAAAATATTATATACATGCTCCTTTATGATTCAGCATACAATGTCGCAATTTAATATATATAGGTTCGCTACAAATAAATACAGAAATATGGGAACCATTCCAAATTACCCACTTTAGCAAACCAATTCTTTTTATTCCACAGTTTGTAAGCCAAAAAAAATTGGTTACTTTTGCGGCTCGTTATTAAAAATACACAATGTCAGTAATAAACCAAGAAAGCGTAGAAACCAAGCTGAACCTATTTGAAGGCCTGAAAACATACGACCATGAGCAGATTGTTTTTTGCCAGGACAATGCTACTGGGCTCAAAGCCATCATAGCCATTCACAATACGGTTTTAGGCCCTGGTCTTGGCGGAACCCGCATGTGGGCATACAATAATGAACAAGATGCCATCAATGATGTGATGCGTCTTTCGAGAGGCATGACTTATAAAGCAGCATTGGCTGGCTTAAACTTGGGTGGTGCCAAAGCAGTGATTATCGGTGATGCAAAAATCCATAAAACTGAAGCCCTAATGCGTAAGTTCGGACGCTTTGTGGAAAACCTAAGTGGCAAATATATTACTGCTGAAGATGTGGGAACCACCACTTTAGATATGGAACATGTGCGTATGGAAACCAAACACGTGGTAGGCTTACCCAAAAACATGGGTGGCGGTGGAGACCCCTCGCCTGTTACCGCTTACGGCGTATATATGGGCATGAAAGCTTCTGCCAAACATGCTTGGGGTAATGATGGCCTTAGCGGTAAAACCATTGCTATTCAAGGAATTGGAAAAGTAGGCGGACATTTAATTGAATATCTCACCAAAGAAGGGGCTAAAATATATGTAGCCGATATCAATAGTGAAGCTGTTGACCATTACGTAAATAAATTTGGCTGTATTGGAGTTCCTACTCAAGATATCATAGGATTGGATGTGGACGTTTTTGCTCCGTGTGCCTTAGGAGCCGTACTCAATACCGAAAATATCGAGAAGCTAAAATGCTCCGTAGTATGTGGTGCCGCAAATAACCAATTGGCCGATGAAAAAGTTCATGGTCCTATGTTGGTGCAGAAAGGAATTGCTTATGCCCCTGACTATTTGGTAAATGCTGGAGGACTTATCAATGTATACCAAGAACATAATGGATACGTGGAAGAACGTGCCATGAGTGCTACACAAAAAATTTATGACATTTGCCTTGCCATTCATAAAAAAGCTGCCGATGAGGGAATACATACCCAATTAGCCGCAAACAGTTTGGCTGAAAAAAGGGTGAATGACATGATGAAAGTGCATAGCACGTACTAGTCATTTTATCCGCCGCGGCGGATAAAATTTATTATTTTACATTTTTTTTAAACTACTTAACTTTCGTTTTACTTTTCAATATAGTTTTTTCACTCATCTAGTTCTTTTCATTTCATGCTCAACCGTCGTTATATTCGTATAAAAGTTTTTCAAGCTGTATATTCTTTTGCCCAGCAAGAAAATATTTCGCTCGAATCCATCAGGAAATTATATCAAGGAAACATTTCCAAGCTGCAGCAAGCGTATCTCAAAATATTGAGTCTGCCTGTGGAGCTGAAACATTTTGCTACCATTGAGCTTGATAAGCATCAGCAAAGAAATTTTACAGATGCTAAAAGAATGGAGAGCTATAAAGTACTTAGCCAAAATCTTACGATTGAAAAAATAGCTGCTGATCCAGGCTTTGCAAAAAGTTTGCAAAAAAGCGGTGAAACTTGGCAGCAAGAATGGGATAGTTTCCATACCTTGTTCGACGAGATTGAGCAGTTGCCTTCCTACAATTTGCAAAGAAGTGCAGAGCCAAATATGGAGGCCGACAAAGCTTTACTTAAAAATATTCTTGTTTTTCTTTTCGACAAAAGCACTGTGTTCGACAGTTTGATGGAAGATTCTTTCATCGGGTGGCAGGAAGACAAACCTGTATTGCTGAAAAATTTGGGCAAAACTATCGACCAAATTACCGAAAATGAACCCTTGAAACTTTATCATTTGCCCAATGCCGAATGGAAAGAAATACAAGAATTTGGTGCCGAACTTTTAGAAAAAACAATTGGAAATTTCGATGAATTTGAAGAATTAATTGCGGGCAAAACACTCAATTGGGACTCTGATAGAATAGCACTTACCGATAGTATATTTATGAAAATGGCTATTGCTGAATTTATGTTTTTCGAAACTATTCCTATTAAAGTTACCATCAACGAATATCTGGAATTGGCCAAAGTATATAGTACTCCAAAATCAAATTCTTTCCTGAATGGTGTACTCGATAACTTGCAAAAAGAAATGAAAGAGCAAGGTAAAATTGTAAAAACTGGACGTGGATTAATTGGATAATTTACCATGGACGAAATCTATATACTTAACGGTGTAAAGCTTGATATTCCAGTCATCCCCATCAATCGTGGCTTTTTATATGCCGATGGTTTTTTTGAAAGCATGTTGTACCGAAATGGGCAAATAGAATTATGGGATTTGCATACACAACGACTCACCAATAATTGCAAAACATTATATATGCAGGCTCCCGATACGGATGCTATATACAATAGTGTGATGCAAAATATTTCGGAAGTCAATTCCGAGAAAAATATTCGTATTAGACTTACCATCTATAGAAAAGGTGCTGGTTTTTACAAACCTGAGAATAATGAAGCTGAATGGTTATTACATCTAGCAGAATTTATTCCTGCCCAAACAAATATTTGCAAATTATCCATCGAGAAAAATCTGAAGAAAAATATTACACCTTTCTCAAATCTCAAATCACTGAACGCACAATTATTTGTTATCATCACCAACAATCCTGAGCATACAAATGCTGATGAAATATTATTGCTGAACGAAAATGGACATGTATGCGAAAGCACTTCCTCCAATATTTTTTGGAAAAAAGGTGATACCTATTATACCCCATCATTAGAAACAGGATGTATAGGCGGTGTGATGCGTCAACATCTCATCAATAAATTTAAGGAAGAAGGAACACCTATAATAGAGTGTAACGAACCACTGCAAACTATATTGGCTGCCGACAAAGTTTTTGTGAGCAATGCGGTGAAAGGAATGCGGGAAGTTGAATGGATATGATGGTACGAAGGAGTATGTGGTAAGGAATAAGGAGTAAGGAGCTGACGCACGCTGCCGTAAGGCCCTTATTCCTTACTCCTTATTATTGTTTCGCAACTTCAATAGTTCCTGATACTTTTTGTGATATTTGACCAACGAAAGGATCATTATAGCTCATCGAATAATCGAAAGTCCATTTTTGTTTTTTCTTCTCATTGGTTACAACCGTTACCGCGTAGCTGCCTTCAGAATCGGTAAAGGTGATAGAATTCTCAGTAGCTACCCAAGTAAAAGAAGTAGTTTTGCCATTGTCAGTATTATTGGTTGTTCCAGTACCATTGCTGTTAAATGTATAGTTTCCGCCAGCAGAAGTATTGTCAGAAGTTTGGGTATTGCCTCCTACTGTTTGCGAAGTTTTAACATTCTGACTGGTGATAATCCAGCTACCAGGCAAGCGGCTTTTCACACTTTTGTTGCACGACGCGAAAGTGAATGCAATTGCAAATAAATAAGTAGTAATTTTTTTCATGAATTTAGTTTTAAATTTTTGTGCAAATATAAAGAAGAAAGTTGAAATTATAATAGTGAAGGTTATATAATATGGTAGACCATAATAGACTCAATGCTGCTAGCGGACTGTATACTATCCAAACTTAACGAGGGCGGCTATATCGCATATAATTCAGATTTGCCACTATCGGGATATTCATCAATATATGGTTTTCTCGCAAGGTCCTTATGCCTTATATCTGCGACTCCATATTTAACATAACTTTCCCTCGCGATATTTAAACTAACACGATTAGCACCGCCTTCATAATCTACGTCATCCATTTGAATTCCCTCTCCTTCCCAAATAAAAATGGGACAAGTTTGAAAAGTATTTTTAGCTTTCTGATCTAAAGTATAAAATCCACAACATGGACATTCAAATTTTGCATATGTATTATTTCTCATTTTCTTAATTTAATATATTTGCAACATTAACTCTCCAAATTATACACTTAACTTTAAATCTTTTGAACAAAGCAAATATACAAAACCCTATACAAATAAAAAAGCCCCATATTTCTATGGAGCTAAAAAAAAGGAAAAAGTTAAGCCAGGGTTAGTGCATCTTTCTAAACTTTTAGTTTTTAATTATGCACTTTTAACTTAACAGAAGTAGCGAGGAGCGGGAACGATCCGGCG
>JAWXAU010000110.1 GCA_034439655.1 Bacteroidota bacterium
AACGCCGCTACCTTGGTCGTAGCCGCCAGAGATCTCCCACGTCCATGTAGTAGGACCCTCTGTAGTAAGGTCGGTGAAGTCAACCTGCTCTTCCTGCTCCACACTATTGCCACTTGCAATGAAGTCTGTATTAGGTGCCTTTGTTGGGTTAACGATAACGATTGTCTTACAAAGTGTATCGAATCCTGAGCAACTCTGTGTAACCAATTTTACTTGGAATGTGCCAGTGGCCGACCATGTATTGTTGAAATTACGGCTAGAGGCTACGGGGCTGGCGTTCAACGAGCAGTCGTCGAACCACTGGTGGGCAGCAGGCATTTTAGGGCCATTACCGTTCAATACCACAACAGGGCTGTTTATAAAAGCAGTGTCGGGCATGGTGAAACTAGCTTTGATAGTTCCGGCAGCATGTTTACTCTCGTCGCAGCCAATGGTAGGTGCAAATGCACAACGTGCATCGCCGTCAATATCAGTTGTTACACCCACAGAACCGTCACCACGAGGGGAGGCGTTTGCCGAGGAGATATGCAAATCCACGGGGGACGACATACTCAAAAAACTAGGGGCTGAGTTGAAGATATTGCTGTTCATTCCATTAGGATTATTTGTAAGAGCGGCCATATTAGAATATGCGCTACCTATATATACATAGTTAGAGCTACTGCCTGTAAAATATACATTATTGTCGCATGAAGTTAAAGCACTTGCAACTGACACATAAAATGCATAGCCAGAGTTTCCGCCCAATGCGAAGATATTGTTACGAACGTCCCAACCTGTACCTGCATATATATACATAGCATAGGGGTTGCTCGCATAATCATTATATACCGAATTGTGATAGAAAATTACATTACTACCATCATAGGCATAAATTGCAGCATACTGAGAATTGTATATTTGATTGTTAATGACATTCGAAGTATTCAAATTGTATGAATAAAAGGCATAATATCCTCCATGAATATCATTGTTCAAAATATCACTGTATTTTACATATTGCATCATCAAAGGATAACCGTTGTTTGCTGTAATTTCACAATTTTGAAATAGTGCAGAGTCTTGGTAAGTGAAATATACACCATAGTATGCACCGCCATGTATATAGGTATTTTTAAATTTATTACTGTAATTGCTTTTATTGTAATCTCCACTAAATACAACCGTCATATACCCACCCGAAATTTCTGAGTGGTCAACGGTGGTATTGTTAGCAAAATCTCCACTATTATAGTAAGCACCATCCATGGCTCCAAAGGCTATATTTGGATAGTTATTATTGGTTACCTTGATGAGGCAACTGTCGAACGAATTAAATTCCGACACATTCATTAATTGAACGGCAATGGCATTGCTGCTGGAAGTATTTTCAATAGTTAAATTCTTTACCGTAACATAAGAGGCTCCGTCGAATTTGAAGGTGGTCCCTGAGCTTGATGTTGTAAGAGTGCGGGTAGTTGCGTCAACCCCATCGAAGGTGATGGTATTAGAAGAAGATGCACCATTAATATCTTTCAGAGTTATCTGCTCGGTATAAGTGCCTGAGGCAACGGTAAACTTTACTGCTCCGCTAATTCCACAATTATTTAGTTTAGCTACCGCAGAGGTAAAGTCAACGAAGTTAGTGCTAGAAGCTGCAGAACCTGCATCGATGGTGAAGTTACCAGTTAAAGAAGTACACACATAAGTAGTGATTGTATCATTGTTTACGTTTGCATCTGGATTTGTGCCATTAGGCTTGTTCACCCAAACTCTTAGAGTATGACTTCCTGCTGAAGTAATTTTTGCGGTAGTGGCAACATTGATCGCTGATGAATTATTACAAGAAGCGAGGTTTAGACCTGTAACTGTTTTGGTGGTTGCACTTCCATTGTCTATTATGTAGCCTACTTCAACTGTATCGATAGTGGTGCCAGCAAGGTTGCTTACAATAAGTTCGATATCGAAATCCTGATTTAATGGAACACTGTTTGTTGAAGGGCTTGCAATAGTAGTTGCGGCAATATCAATTCCTGAAGTTGAAGCTACAGTGATGGTGTAATCATGGTATTCAGAATAGTATCCCTGACATGGGTTCCAAGGTGCGGGATTAGAAAAAGCGTAAAAAGCATAGTAGTCACCCATAACACGCATGCGGTAAACACCGCTAGTTTGGCCTGAGGGAATATCTATATTCCCTGAAACATTACCACCAGCTTGAACAAAACTGTCTCTCAAAACAAGTTCTGAAACTGAGAATGTGCCGTTGGCATTCCAATCAATCCATACACAAATGGCTTGGTCGTAAGAGTTTCCTGCAGTGTTTACTTGCATTGAATAACTAGAACCTGCATTCACGCAAGCACTAATACTGGTAAAGTCATAATAATTTTTGCTCCCATTATAGGAAGTGGTATTACTTATGGAACTTCCAAAAGTAACCGTGCCCAAACCAATGGGCGAAGCGGCACTACAGCACCTTCCATTAGTATTAGCACTTGGTGTACATGGTGATTGAGCATTGGCCGTGTCGACAGACAGGGCTCCAAACATGAACAAACCGATTGAAAAAACCAGTTTGAGTTTTTTTGAGAATTGAGTAAATCTGAACATTATATATTTGATTATGGTGTATTTAAAATAGAAAGGGAATCCCTTCTGAAATTTCTTGTTGTTATATGATAGGATTTATGTGTTTTATTTATTTAAAAAATGCTTGATTTATTATAAACAAAGATGATAGTTTAATGTTTGCTATTATATATATATATTATGGGGCACTAAATTCTAGGTTTTCAATAAAAGAACTATCATTTAATGACAATAGAAAATCCATCAAATCGTTTTTATCTGATTGGGTAAGTTGTAGTGGTTTTGCATAGTCAGTTTTGGTAGTTGGGTCACTTAAATTTTGGACCCCATTTGCATAATGGTCTATTACCTCCGATAAAGTTTTGAAACGACCATCGTGCATATAAGGTGCAGTGAATGCCAAATTACGTAAACTTGGTGTTATAAAAAAACCTTTGTCATAGGGGTTTTTTGTAAAAGCTGCACGACCAGAATCGTTAGTTATAAGACCATTGTTATGATACAAGTCGTTTGTAAATAAAAGATCTTTGCCATTGGGTTTGGTGCCATGGCAATGAGAGCAATGCCCACTAAACCTTTGATCGGCCATATAGAAAACCATCATACCCCTTTCGATTGAGCTTGGAATTTGATGAAAAAAATTGGTATCGCCATTTATAATTTTGGAAGAATAAGAATAAAATTTTTGTGAGAGGTTAAGTTTATCAAACTTACTATTAAATGATAACATAGTACGCTCGAACTGTGCAATTGCTTTTGCGAGCATCGTTGGGGTAATATTAGCAGAGCCAAATACTTGTTTGAACAAACTTGGATATTCAGGATGCGATTTTAATTTAGCAACGGTAGCATCTAATGTTTGATGCATTTCTATTGGGTTCTGAATTGGCTCCAATGCTTGGGTTTCCAATGTTTTGCTGCGACCATCCCAAAAGAAACCATGGGTTTTCCAATCGAGGTTAAACAGGGGCATGGAATTTCTGTTTCCTACCAAACCATCAATGCCTTTACTAAATTGGGAATTATTATCGGTAAACCCAAATTTCAAATCATGGCAAGTAGCACATGCTTGGGTATTATCGGCTGAAAGAATTTTATCGTAAAAAAGTTTGCGTCCTAATGCTATGCCTTCAACTGTTAATGGATTGTCGGCAGGGTTGGGGTCAGAAAAACCCTGTGGGTATTTTAAGGTATAAGGGGTAAGCGGCTGCTGAATGCTTATGGAATCGTCCCAACGTTTATCAATTCTACATGATGCAAACCAAATAAAAACCAGTAAGAAAATTATTTTGTATATATTTCCCATAGTTAATTGATAGAAGTTAAACTAAACATTTGTGCGATGTTTTGTCCCAATTTACGGGTATCTGCTTTCCTGCTATTCTCGGAATGGTTAGTTTCTTGCGAGCTGATGTCCCACTGATTTGTACCATCGAAAAACTTTGCGAAATCCACTTTAATATTTGCTGTTTTTTGGTTGCCGTTTATATTAAAGGTACTGCTGCTAAAATTATATAGATTAAGGTTTTCGTTTAAACCCACATGATAACCATAAGAATTTTGGGAAGTAGAGGCTGAATCTTTTATGTAATTGCCTTCCAAAACAACAAATCTAAAACCCATACCCGACCAATCCATTGAAATATCGCTTTCGAGACTGCTTGGTTTAATGCCATTGTTTAAATAATTATTGTTAGCTGCAGTATCCACTCCCACTGCAAAAGTAATTGCTTTATAATTACCTGGCTTTATGTTTGCCAAAGTTATTTTTTGGGTATTGGGGTTGTCGGCATCAATTATATGATAACCATCAATATATTCAACTAGGTCATTATCGTGCACTAAAGCAATTTTACCAACAATATACCTGCAGGTTTGAATATTATATTTATTCCCAGATTTATTAAAATATTTTAGACCACTTTTATATTGAAGTGGTTCGGCAGTAACATAATGATTAAATTGGATGACGATGGTTCCGTTTGTCTCTTTTTCGCCTTTGCAGGAAACAACAAATAAAATAAGGCCGAAAAAGTAAATTTTCAATGCATTGTTATTCAATATATTGCTAATTAGTATCCCCATATCAAAACTTAAGACCCCAAAAAAGCAAAAAGGGTTGCATCTATTTCAATATTTTTGCAAAAAAAAATTATGGCCTCCTTCGACATTACCAACAAAACTGATTTTCAAAAACTTGACAACGGAATAAACGTCGCCAGAAAAGAACTATTAAATCGTTATGATTTAAAAGGAACTGACTCGAGCATTGAGTTAGATAAAAAGAACAATGCCATTAAAATTATTTCCGATATCGATATGCATGTGGATGCTATAGTAGATATATTAATTTCGAGGTCGATAAAACAGGGAGTGGATGCGATGACTTTTGACTTAACTGGAAAGATTGAACCTAGCGGAAAAACTGCTATCAAGAGTATCCCCATCAAAGAAGGAATTGACAAGGAAAGTGCAAAAAAAATAGTCAAAAAAATTAAGGAAAGCGGCCTTAAAGTGCAAGCAGCAATTATGGATGATATGATAAGAGTTACGGGCAAAAAGCTAGATGATTTGCAGGATGTGATTGCTTTGTGCAGAACTGAGGATTTTGGCGTGCCTTTGCAATTTGTGAACATGAAAAGCTGAAAAAACTTTAAGGGGATAGTAAACATCAAATCCTATATTTGCACCGTTCAATAAATGCTTCCAAGACCAATTGGGTCATGGAGCGTATTGCACGCTGCGTTGTCACAGTTATCTGATATCAAATAAATAACATTTTGAAAAAAATAGCATGAAAAAAAATCTACTCATTGTTTTACTTGCCATCAGTTCGATAGCAATGGCCCAACCCAAAGGAGGAAAGAAAAAGCCAGCCGGACCTCCACCAACCTACCAAAAAAGTATTTTTTTTGAAACCGGAAAGTATGAACTCAATGACTCTGCAAAGGGATTTGTGATGGCTATTATAGACTCGCTAAACCAATATAGCAGTTTTCAAATATTTATTAAAGGAAATACCGATGCCACCGGCGACAGTATTAAAAACCAAAAACTAAGTGAAGACCGTTCTTTGAAGGTTAAGGAATTGCTGATTGCGAACAGCGTAGATGAAAAATTTATTACAATTAATTCTTTGGGAGAAAATGCCCCAGTAGCCAGCAATGAAACCGAAGATGGCAAAAGGATGAACCGTAGGGTCGATATTATAGTAAACTATACACGCAAGCCCCCCGATTCACTTTTTAGTATATGGCAAAAATGTGGAAGCCAACTTCACAACAGCACAACCAAACATTGTATTAAGCCATTTAGAGATACGGTAATAGTGGGAACGCAGGGTACATTGTTTATGATACCTGGAACCGCCTTTGTGGGTGTTACCGCCAAAACAAAAGGATGTATAGAAGTGGTGGTAAAAGAAGATTTCTTGTTCAGTGAAATGCTTGCCGACAGACTAACTACTACAACTGCGGGCAAGCCACTTAGCACATCTGGTGCGGTATACATGATGGCGAGCATGAATGGTGCAAATTTGCAATTGAAACCCAAAATGAAAATTGGGATATTGATGCCATTAAGTGAACGCATGCCAACAGGGACTTTGTTGTATGAAGGTGAACGTGACAAGGGAGACAAAAATTCCATGTTGGAAGACAATACGATTAATTGGAAGGACTTCCAAAAAAACATGAGTGTTATCGATTCCTATACACGCAAGAACTTAAGCGATTGGGTAGCTTGTGGACCGCAACCACAAGATAAATGTCCCTTATTCTTTTGCAAAATTGCCCGCTTCTTTGGTATGAAAAAGAAGAAAACAGATCCCTTAAAACCACCTACTGGATGTATGATGGACGAGGCAGATTTTGCTCGATTGCAAACTGGCATTGTGGGAAGTTTGGGATATAATTTCAAAAATCCAAAAGACAAATTGGGCTTGATGTTGATAGCCGAAAATTGGAGGACTCAAATCAAGGACAATGGCACCCAATTAAACAACAGAGATTTGGCAAACTGGGCATTTGCTGCATCCAATAAATTAGGTTGGATAAATTTTGACCGATTATATTTAAGTAAAGAAGAAAAAACCAGTATAAGTGTTGATGTTGCCCCTCAAAAAAATATAGAATTGTACTTGGTATTTAAAAAAGAAAAAATGTTGTTGCCACAGATAACAGAAGGAAAGGATTTTACGAAAGATAAAATTATTCCCAAGGGACTACAAGCCAAACTAGTAGTTTTAAAATATGAAAAAGGGCAACCTTATTATTTTATAAAAGATATAACAACCGGTGACCCACAAGTTCATGTCGAATTTAAAGCAGCGAGCCCCTCTGAGATTAGAGAAGCATTTAAAGTGCTTGATAATTGAGCTTTTAGGCTTGTCAGGTGTAAACACCAAACAACACCTGACAGCACCTGACAACACTAAAACTGACCACACTAAAAAAATCAACCCCTTAAAAATAAAAATTATGAAAAAAATTATCAAATTAACTACTGTATTATTGTTTGCAGTAATGATTGCTGGCAGTTGTAATAAGCAAAAAAAGCTTATGAACCGACTTGTAGGCACATGGAATATTGACAAGCTTGAAGGTACCTATACTGGTGCTACAACTTTTCCTTATTCATATACTAATGCGGGCACTTATATTTTCACAGATGATGGCAAGGGGACTTTTTCATATACCCTTAATGGTTCAGTGAGCAATGGATCCTTCATCTGGGCAAATACTGAAACAACAGTTACGATGACGCAGACAGGTTATTCACCCAAGGTGAATACCGTTACCTCTAATAGCAAAACAAAACAAGAGTGGTCATTTAATTATACCGACGCAGGTAGTACAAATGTGGGTACTATAACATTGAGTAAAAAATAATTGAAAACTTGTTAGGTGGTACTTATCAGGTGGAAACACCTGACAACACGGGACAACTCTGCAGAATCGTAAACGGGAAGCCTTGTTAGGTGGAAACACCTGACTGCACGGGATAAAGCGGAAATTCTAATGCTAGTTTTTTAACTTCTTGCTTTGCATTATTTATAATAGTTTCATTCTCGTTATTGATGAGTATATGGTCTATCATTTCGGCAACTTTCACAAATTGTTCAGAACCAAAACCACGAGTAGTCATGGCGGCTGTACCTATACGCATACCCGAAGTTACAAAAGGCGACTTGTCGTCGAAAGGTACCATATTTTTGTTGATGGTAATTCCAGCTTTTATTAAAGTATTTTCGGCAAGCTTTCCATTCAAATCTTTAGTACGAAGATCTATCAACATCATGTGATTATCGGTACCACCCGATATAACTTTATAACCCAATCCTACAAATGCATCGGCCATCATTTTAGAATTTTTAATGATGTCGCCACAATAATTTTTATAATCATCCGTAAGTGCCTCGCCAAATGCGATTGCTTTGGCCGCTATTACATGCTCCAAAGGACCACCTTGTGTGCCTGGGAAAACGGCTCCATCCAAGACTGCACTCATCATTTTTATCTCACCCTTGGGCGTAGTTAATCCCCAGGGGTTTTCAAAATCTTTGCCCATCATAATAATACCGCCTCTGGGGCCACGCAAAGTTTTATGCGTAGTGCTGGTAATTATATGACAATAATGTATAGGGTCATTCAAATATTTAGTTGCTATTAAACCACTAGGGTGAGCAATATCTGCCAATAATAAGGCCCCCACCCTATCGGCCACTTCGCGTAGCTTTTTATAATCCCAATCACGCGAGTATGCGGATGCCCCGCATATTATAAGTTTGGGTTTATGTTCGATAGCTTTTGCTTCAATCTTATCGAAATCGATTAAGCCAGTTTCGGGCTCCACCCCATAAAAATGGGGTTTATATAATTTGCCCGAAAAATTTACTGAAGAACCATGTGTTAAATGTCCGCCATGGCTTAAGTCGAAACCGAGTATGCTATCTCCTGTTTTGAGGCAGGCAAGCATTACTGCCGCATTTGCTTGAGCTCCACTATGCGGTTGCACATTGGCCCATGAAGCTCCAAACAATTCTTTAAGTCGGTCGATGGCTAGTTGCTCTATTTGGTCTACTATTTCGCAGCCACCATAATATCGTTTACCTGGCAAGCCCTCTGCATACTTGTTTGTGAGGCAACTTCCCATTGCTTCCATTACTTGCTTGCTCACAAAATTTTCGCTTGCAATTAGCTCTATTCCTGTTTGTTGGCGTTGCAATTCTTTGCCAATCCAATCAAATACTACTTGATCTCTTTCCATGGTGCAAATATAGTAGACAGTGGTCACTAGACAGTAGACAGCCCGCCGCGGCGGGTAGTAGACAGTGAACAGTAGACAGCCCGCCGCGGCGGGCAGTGGTCAGTAAGCAGTTTGTAGTAACAATTAAAAAACTGTTAACTGCAAACAGTCTACTGTCAACTATCACCTACTTTTGCACCGATTTTTACAACCTTTTATATATTATAATGAATAACGATAAATTAATTTTTCGCTTAATAATGGCGGTTTCTGTTTTTGTATTTGTAGTAGTTGTAGTGCTGAATGAAAAAATAATTCCACGCCCTGCCCTATCAGTTGAGCAGCTTAAAAAAGTATATATGCTACCTTCACTCAATGCCATTATTAACGGCACTTGTACCATGCTCTTATTAATATCGTTATATATGATAAAAAGAAAAAAAATACAAACGCATAAAAAAATAAATATTATAACCTTTTTATTATCGTCTCTATTTTTGGTGAGTTATATTGCTTATCATTATTTGGCAGGAGATACTACATATCCAACTAGCAGTCCTACAAAAGGATTGTATTATTTTATATTGACTAGCCATATTATTTTAGCTGCGGTGGTGCTGCCACTTATTTTACTTAGCTTTCATAGGGGATTACAAATGCAGGTAGAAAAACACAAAAAACTGGTGAGATGGTCTTATCCAATTTGGCTATATGTAACTATTACCGGCGTGATTGTATATTTGATGATATCGCCGTATTATCCTTATTAGTAGACAGTAGTAAGGAGTAAGGAGTAAGTGGGAGAAGGGGGAAAGGAGTTTACAGTTGATAATTGTTGGAGAGCATTCAACTTATAAAATCATAAAAATCTTGCAACTCGTTGCAGACAACTCACAACTTGCAACTCATCCATCTCATTTATTCTACTTTTATTTGGTTAGGGTTTTTGGCAATTATTTCCGGTTTATCTTTGAAGATAACTATTTTGCCTGCAACACATATATTCTTTCCTTTTAGAAAATCGGCAGGTTTATATTTAAATTTAGCAACATCGTCTTTAAATATGACCACTACAAAAGGTGCGTTGGGATAAGTTGCTCCGATATTGAGCATGACCCCACCTGCTTTTGTTACATGTGTTCCCTCCACTTTGCCGCAAACAGTAACTACTGAATCTTCATAATACTTTGCTGAGTCTGGAGAAATTTTTTGTGCTGAGGAATAATTGACTGCTACTATGAGCAATACTATCATTAAAAAAATTCTTTTATACATAATATGTAGTTTTATATTTTCAAAATTAGATCCTTTATATTATTATACTATTATATAATTAATTTAAAAACCATTACCTTTACTTCCCAAACCAAATGCCAAACCTGCCGTTATTTGCAAAGATATATAATGTGGCTTTTCATTGTGCAATGAGGATTGTCCATCATAGAAATAATAAAAACCGCCCTCTCCTATCACACGCAAATTACTTGCAAATTGATAATGCACCCCGTAAGCCGCTTGCAGGCAAATCGTGGCCTTTGGCTGACGGTAAGAATAAGAACTTATATATCTATTCTCTTCAATATTATAAGCATGTGTATATAACATTTTTGTGATGCCAACTGCACCCGCCAGATAAAAGCCATACTCATCATCATACTTAGTTTCCTGTATATAATAATGGTAATGATACAACAGTGAAAAAAAACTAGCTTGATATGCTACAATGGTATCAATAGTTTGAGGTGTAGTACCTACTGCTCTAGCCTGTAGATGCACTGGATCTTTGTATTTTTTGGTAGTAAAAAATGAGGCACTAAAACAATTTTCATCCTCATTTTTATTGGTATAACTATAACGTGCAGTAATGCCAGGCACAAAACCCATTTTCTTTATAAATACTTTTGCATCCAAGCCAAACACCAATCGTGTGCTGGCCATTTCATAATCGCTTTGAGCATTTGCTACACTTATAAAGCATATAGAAATAATTATAATTAATAGGTATTTATTCATTGCTGCAAAAACTGATAGCTATTATATTAATTTAGATGGTTTTCGATGGAATTATCATATATAGGTTTCCAGTTTGATTGGCTACCTAAATGTATACCATCAACTGAAATTTCAGACGCAGTTACATTACCTAATTTGGAAAAGGATATGTTTGCTGTCTTCAAATTATTTTCAAACTTTTCTATATTGTTTTCTGAAACAGTTACAATCACTCGCGATTGTGCTTCGCCAAATAAAAATGCATCTTTTCTAATATCAGAATTTGTATTGAGTTTAAAACCTTTATCGCTGGCAAAGGCCGATTCCATAATGCATACCAACAATCCTCCATCGGAAACATCATGTGCTGATTGTATTAATTTTTTTTCTATAATATTTGTTACAGCTTGCTGTATATTATACTCTTCATCCATATCGAAATAAGGACAGGGAGATTGTTCCACCCCTTTCAGTTTTGCCAAATATTGCGAACTCCCTAAATCGTTTTTATGTTGACCAATTATAAATATACTATCGTTTACATTTTTGAAATCGAGCGTCATGTGGTTGGTGGTATCCATCAATCCTATCATACCAATGGTAGGTGTTGGAAATACCGCATTCTCGTCGGATGATTGATTATAAAAACTCACGTTTCCGCCAGTAACTGGCGTACCAAATTTGCGACAAGCATTGCCCATTCCTGTAACTGCATTTACAAATTGCCAATAAACACCGGGCATATATGGATTTCCGAAGTTAAGACAATTGGTAACACCCAAAGGAACACCCCCTGTGCATACAATATTTCTGGCTGCTTCTGCCACCGCAATTGCTCCGCCTTGCAATGGATTACTATATACATATCGGCTATTGCAGTCCACCGTCATTACGATAGATTTATCGGTACCGCGTAATTTTACCACTGCTGCATCACTAGGTTTATTAGTAGTTTGCGTAATAGTGCCCACCATCGAATCATACTGATTATATACCCAGCGTTTGCTTGCAATATTTGGATTCGCCAACATTTTGCCCAATATATTTTTCAAATTTTCTTCATTCAGTTCTATATCTTTTACTGTATTTAAATCAAATTTTTCAATCTCTTTTATATATGCTGGCTCACTATATTCTCTATCATATACAGGAGCTCCACCGCCGAGTACTAGACTCTCCGCAGGAATATCGGCAACCAAATTATCATTCATATAGAAGCGAACATTTTTGCCATCGGTTACTACACCAATTTGGTTATAAGTTAAATCCCATTTCTCAAATATCTCTTCCAATTTGCTTTCATATCCTTGCTTCACCACTACCAACATTCTTTCCTGACTTTCCGATAAAAGTATTTCCCAATCCTTCATTCCTGGTTGGCGTGTAGGAACCTTATCAAGCCACACATCCATACCACATTCGCCTTTGGCGGTCATCTCGCTGGTGCTACACGTAATACCTGCTGCACCCATATCTTGCAAACCGATTACGCCACCCGTTTCAATAATTTCTAGCGAAGCTTCCAATATTAATTTTTCCCAAAACGGATCTCCTACTTGTACGGAAGGCAAATCGTTCACTGAATCTTCTGAAATATTTTTGCTGGCAAATGCAGCTCCATGTATTCCATCCTTTCCAGTAGACGAACCAAATATATATACTTTATTTCCCAAGCCTTCAGCTATTGCTGAAACAGTTTTGCCATGTTCTACGATACCCACACTCATCGCATTCACCAATGGATTTACTTGGTAACATTCATCGAAATAAACTTCGCCACCTACTGTGGGAATTCCGAATGCATTTCCATAATCGCCGATGCCTTTTACCACACCCTTTAGCAACCATTGTGTACGTTCATTTTCTAAATTGCCAAATCGCAATGAATTGAGTTGTGCAATGGGCCTAGCACCCATCGAAAATATATCACGGTTAATTCCTCCTACGCCAGTTGCAGCACCTTGATAGGGCTCCAAAGCAGAGGGATGGTTATGACTTTCTATTTTGAAACAGCAAGCTAATCCATTGCCCACATCTATCAATCCTGCATTCTCTTCGCCTGCATTGGCAAGCATCTTATCACTTTCGCGGGGCAAAGTTTTAAGCCACTTAATACTGTTTTTGTATGAGCAATGCTCACTCCACATTACAGAGTATATACTTAATTCGCAAAAGTTTGGGGTACGCCCAAGTACATTGCATATTTTGTCGAACTCTTCGGGCCTAAGGCCTAGTTCCTTTGCGGTTTCTACGGTTACTGGTTCCAAGGTATTGGTGAAAAATATTTTGCCACAAAATAAGGGCATGGAGGGCAAGGATTTATAGGGAATTTATCTTTTTATTTCAACAATAGACCTCTTTCATAATTCAAATAAGAAAAGCCAAATTATAACGGACACTTTATTTTATTGTAGTATCGCTCGCCGCGAACTCCGATAACTATCG
>JAWXAU010000111.1 GCA_034439655.1 Bacteroidota bacterium
ATACATCTGGGTCGATGAGGGTGAGCCAATGCCTGTACCGTTCACCGTATTGTCGCGTAGTCCATTGCCATCGTCATACAAAGTACCACTGATAGTGATTAGCGTGAAAGGCAGGTCTACATAACCGCCGTTCAAACTTGGGAAGCCTGCGTTGTCATAAGGAGTGAACGATATCCTTGAGGTAACAGCACCGTTAACTGGGTCGATGGTGATGCCCTGTGTGGGCTGACCACTGGTGTTCGTTGGTATCTTTATACCTGCTGCAGGAAAGCTACCCGAGGTATAGTTCGTACCGTTGATGGTAATGCTTGTCGCATTGGTTGGGAAAGAGGTGATTTTTATGGTGTCGACCCTGCCTGATGTGTCGAAAGGAGCGAACAGGCTTGCGGCCACGGTCACGCTTGTAGTGCCGCCCGGGTTCACTTGGCTACTAGCTGTGGTAGAGCTCGCGAAAGGTCTCTGCTCGATGCCGAAGTTGGCATTAGTGACATGGGAAAAAGACAAAGTAACCGATAGTTTTCCATCAACCGTCCCGTCAATACCGCTGGTGGTTCCCAAGAACTCACCCGTGTTCACCCAGTTTGCGGGCAGAGAAGTAGCCGGAGCTGCAGAGCCCACGGTACCCTGTGTGCTGCTCAACTGCACTGTGTAAGATGCAGGGTTAAGGCCCGTGAAAGTATACGTGCCGCCGGTTGCTACTGCTACCGTGGCTACAACATTGTTACTTGCGTTCAAAAGATTAGCATATACCTGAGTGGTGCTCGGCCTATTGATGCCAGCTCCATTGACAGTGTTGTCACGAAGTCCGTTCGTGTCGTTGTATACGTTCCCGCTAATCGTATATACGACTGTGCTGCAAGAAGGCATACATAATTGAGCATAGTTTAATTTTTGTCCACCTTTCATCGAAAAAGAATCTTTTACAATCGAATAATTACCATTAACAACAATGAAATAATTTCTTGATTCGTCATCATTGAAATCATAATCAAACTTTAACCCTACCGATCCCGTTGTCGGGTCTTGCGAAATAGACGCCAATGAATAGTAAGACCATGTAGTACTATCATAACCCGACCATACTCCCATCTTTATTGGAGATATGCAGGTATTTAGACCAAATACTACGTGACTAATAGCAGGTTTTTTACCAGATTTTACAGTATAAAAAACTGTAGATACTCCAGCATGTGGATAATTGTATCTAACTCCCCAATACCGAATACTACTATTACCAATAGTAACAGCAGCGGAGTCGCAATCTTGGGTCACGGTTTGTGCTATCATGTCCTTGCCAAATAGCAGGATAAATGAGAGGAGTACTAGGGTTTTAATTTTAAATGACTTCATCGTCTTTTGTAAATTGTTATTTTAAGGGACAGCAAAAATATAGGTAAAATAAGTATATGAAAATCAAATTGGGCAAATTTCTAACAAGTAGCCTGAGATTTCTAATGGGCAGCATAAAATCACTTTGCCAAATTATCTCACATTGAAAAAAATGTGGATAAATGGTTGGAATCACAAACCAGAAAGATGCTGAGTCAAATACGGATGTTGATAATTTAGAATTCTTAGCATCAAATCTTAACCCAAAATATCACCTATTGTCACTCACAATTTCACTTGTAAGAATAACTTACAAAGATTTGATAAAATGATTTTCTTTAATGAAATCTGAAATCTTTAAGATTACCACGGGGTTAAGCTAAAACCTTAGCTGTCCCAAAAAACGGTTTTTCAAGGATTCCCGTATACCGAAACAAAAAGGTTGCACAATATTGTGTAGCTTTTTTTTTATTTTTCTACCGTGATTTATGTAATATATATAAAGAGATGTGTAACATGCAAAATCTTGAACATGCCCAACTTTGTAGCTTAATTACATAAAAATCATTTATACCAAAATCATGACCACAAAGCAAAATAAAAAAACCAGAAAGAGTAATTCCAATTCAGGGTTGCTAAAAGCAAGCGGGCTTCTATTGATACTGCTTACATTTCTTTTATCACAATGTAAAAAAGAACCTGTCAAAGTAATAACAACAACCAAAACCCCAACGGTGCTTCACGCTGACCCCCTAAATGCGGCAAGCAACATAGCAGTAAGCAAAGTGATTAATATTACTTTTAGTGAGGTAATGGATGCTTCAACAATTAACACTACTACTTTTGTGTTGAAACGTGGGGCAACTCAAGTTTTAGGGACTATTACCTATTCAGGCAATACTGCTACTTTTGTGCCCGCAAGCTTTCTCACGGCAAACACTTTATATACAGGAACTATTACCACTGGCTCCAAAAATGCAACAGGTACGGCATTGGCAGCTAACTTTATATGGAGTTTCACAACAGGTAATACTGCAAGTGCGAAGCCTCCCATGGTAATATCAACATACCCTGCACATGGGTCTACCGATATTGTTCTCAATACTAAAATTATCGCTAACTTTAATAACTCAATGAATCCTTCCACAATAAATGCTACCACATTTAGGGTAAAACACGGAAACATCTCCATAGCAGGAATAGTTAGTTACAGTGGCACATCGGCTACTTTTATTCCATATACCAACTTGCCAGCGAATGAAACCTATATTGCCACTGTTACCACTGGGGTGAAGGACATATCGGGCGTGCCACTTCCAAGTTTATATACCTGGAGCTTTACTACAGGAAAAGCATTGGATGTTATTGCCCCAACAGTGACATCAACAGCTCCAAGTAGTGGTGCAGCGGGGGTTGAAATTAGCAAAATAATTTCTGCCAACTTTAGTAAATCTATGGACCCCTTAACCATCAACTCAAATACATTCTTGCTTAAACAGGGAAATAATATTATTCCTGGAGCTATAAGCTATGCTGGTGGTATCGCATATTACAATCCAACAGCTAACCTCACAGCTAACACTACCTATAATGCCACTTTAACAAGTGGCGTAAAGGATGTTGCATCAAATTCACTTGCTAATAATTACAATTGGAGTTTCACAACAGGCACTGTGGCTGGCTTAGCAACTGTAAATCTTAGATCTGCTGGCGACTTTACAATCCTTGCAGGTGCTGGCGTTACCAATATAGGAAATACAATTATTAATGGTGACCTCGGAACTAGCCCAACCGGCACGGTAAACGGTTTTCCACCGGGCAAAGTAAATGGCGATATACATGCAGCCAACCCTACAGCCGACCAAGCTAAATTAGATTTAACAACAGCGTACAATGATGCACAGGGGCGGTCGACAGGGGCGGTTAGCCTACCTGGTGACTTAAGTGGGCTTACCTTATATCCTGGACTTTATTCAAATTCAACTTCTGTTATGTTATCGGCAGGAAATGTTACCTTAGATGCAAAAGGAAACGCAAACGCAATATTTATATTTAAGATGGGTTCTACACTTACAACATCATCGGGCACTAAAGTTATATTGAGCGGTGGTGCACAAGCCAAAAACATTTTTTGGGCGGTTGGTTCTTCTGCAACTTTAGGTACCACATCCATTTTTTATGGTAATATTTTGGCCGACCAATCTATTTCACTAAATACAGGTGCTACACTCACTGGAAGAGCACTAACACGCATAGGTGCCGTTACCCTGCAAGGCAATAAGGTTAATAAACCATAAAAGCATAAGAGCAAACAAAAAGTTTAAAACCGTCTTGAAAATAAAATTTCAAGACGGTTTTTTTGCTTGCATCTCTCTGCCGCTTGCTGCTTATTAATAGACAAATCAGTCCCCTATATCGGCGTAGTGCAAATTATATATTTGTGTCAAATAACTTCGTCAAAAACACATTTTCATAAAAACGAATTTTTTGTGCGTAGGGTGAGTAATTCATATAATTTTGCTGCATGATACTTTACAATGTTTCCATAAAAATAGATATCGATATCCATGACGAATGGTTCGACTGGATGAAAGAAATACATTTACCTGCCGTGATGGGTACGGGCTGTTTCCTCGACCATAAAATGTACCGTTTGTTTGTTGATGAAAGTGATGGTATTACCTATGTAGTGCAGTATTATTGTGTAGATATGCCGACTCTAAAACATTATCAGGGTGAATATGGCCCTGGGCTGCGGCACGAAACGCAAAGGCTTTTTGGCGATAAGCAAGTGTCCTTCCGCACCACTATGGAACTTGTATAAAATGGCTAAAATACCGTTAGAAGAAAGCTGGAAAAAACTACTCATCGGGGAGTTTGACAAACCATATTTTCAACAAATAAAAAATATATTATTGACAGAAAAACAGGGAGGGAAAACAATCTACCCTCGTTCAAATCAAATATTTTCAGCTTTTGAAAATACACCAATTCATAATATTAAAGTAGTCATTATTGGGCAAGATCCATATCATGGAGTTGGGCAGGCAAATGGCTTATGTTTTTCGGTAAGCAATGGAATTGCACCACCTCCATCATTGGTCAATATTTATAAAGAAATTGAGAGCGATTTGGGGATTGCAATCAATAGGAATAATGGAAATTTAAGTTCTTGGGCCAAGCAAGGTGTTTTTCTTCTCAATTCAATACTAAGTGTTAAGGCAAATGAGCCTGCTTCTCATTCACAAATTGGATGGCAAACCTTTACTGATAAAGTAATTGAAACAATTTCAACCACAAATGAAAACGTAGTATTTATGCTGTGGGGTAAGTTTGCCCAAAGCAAAGAGCTACTAATTGACAAGAAAAAACATTTGGTTTTGAAAGCAGCTCACCCTTCCCCATTCTCTGCATACAATGGATTTATGGGCTGTAAGCATTTCAGCCAAGCAAATACCTATTTGGCTATAAATAGGCCGCCTGCAATTGACTGGCATATATAATAAAAAAAGCCAGATTTTGCAATCTGGCTTTTTTATATGGGGTAATTGCAATAATTACTTATTCATTAGTTTTTGGAATTCAGGTCTGCTTCTATAAGCTTCAAATTCTTTATCTTCAGACGCTTTAGCTCTCATTTTAGAATCAATAGAAATTGCTTTGGCTAGATTGGTAGTTAATTCATCCAGTTTATTGGCACGTGCAGCAATAACAGCTTTCAAATAATAGGTAGGGGCTGTTTTAGATTTTGGCTCCATACAGTCTACTGATTTCTGTGCATTATCATACTCACCATTCATGGTATAGCTAAGAGCCATATTGTATTGACAAGTTTTATCAGCGGTTTTGAAATTTGAGATAGCCTCTGTATAGTTTCCTCTTACCATGCTTAAAATCCCCATGTTTTGTCCTGTATTGATACCACGGGCTTTAGCTTGTCTGTAATTTTCTTCGGCTTTGTCGTACTGTCTCATATTGCGGTTACAAATACCTAAGTTATTGTAAACCTCTCCATGTTCCTTGCTCAACGAAAGTGCTTTGTCTAATTGTTGTTTTGCATCGGCATACTTCCGTTGCATAATTAATATAGCACCTAAGTTATTATATCCTGCCCAGTCATCAGGCCATTTGTTGATATAAAAGCGATATGCTTTTTCCTTTTGCTTCATGTCCTCAATCTGGTAACCATAACGAAGCACTTCGCTTGAATTTAAGCTATCGAAATTTTGATTTTCGGATTTGTCTTTGATTTCGGCCCATGAACGGACACCTTTTTCACCCGTTACAGTTACTTCTGAACGACGAAGACGCGGCATGATATTATCTAAAATGTAGCGGTATGAAGTCCAATGTTGTTTGTTTTTATTTGGGTAAGTTACACCTGGGCCTTTACCTCTATCAAACTCTTCACGCATTTTACGCTCTTTTACATCAGGCATATCAGAAGAATTGATAATATCCAAGAAAAATTGTTTGTCTTTCAAAGTAGACGCTTCCAAAGCTTCCTTCAAGCCATCCATTTCCTCAGTGGTTTTAATGCGTGTAGAAAATAACGAATCACTCACTTCAGCATAACCAAGTCGCTTTAATTCTTTTCTCACAAAATTATAGATGGTGATATCACGGTTACGTGCCAATAAAGTATTACGCTTATAAGTACCGTCAGGCGATGCTGATGAATTAAGTGTTAATCCTGTCAAGGCAAATGAAGTCTTATCGGCAAGGTAAGATACAAATTGCTTAAGTTCACTAGGGTTACTAATTTTTGGCCCGCCCAAAATAAATTTTGGTTTAAAGTCCCAAGTGTCAACTATGTAGTAAATAGTTGCTTTTCTTTTCATTTCTGGTCCATGGTTAGTGGCAGTAGGTATTGATACCTCTTCTTCAGTATTGAAACTGTCGGCAATGTATTTAATACCCCAAGTAAGTGTGCATTTGGGCAATTCTAAACATTTGTCCAAGACATCTTCATAATTTTTAACCTTTAAGTTGGGTATGACAACCAAAGTACAATTTCTCATAATTGGCTCATACAAAACCTTGGTCTTGTAAGTAAAGGTAGCCCCTTTATCATCGATAGTAATATCAGCATTTTCTTTAGCACTAGGTCCACGAACCACATACGTTTGTAACACTTTTTCCTCGTTGTTTCCGTACATCAATACGGGTTCGAATTTAATAACTCCCTTTTTGTAAACAGAACCGGGGGGCATCTTACAGGTGAAACCTACTTCAAAGCTGTCTCCCCTTACTTCCATTACTTCAGGAGCAGGTTTGAAATTCTCGCATTTAATTTTCTTGCTCATCTTCTTAATTGGGTCACATGCAGTGACTAATAAAGAGGCGGCTAAAGTTCCGAATAGAATTTTGTTGTTGAAAAACTTCATAATTAGTATATTTGTTGGCAGTTTGATTGTCGTTAAAACAATTTCGGCAAAAGTAGAGCAGATTTTCTAATCATAAAAACTTTTTTTAATTTTTTATCAATGTACTATCTATTAAAGGTAAAAGGGAAGGGTAAAATCCCCGACTATATTCAGCTTAGGGACCAAAGTTTCACCTTAATTGCATATTTTAGAATTGACCGGCCAGAGAGAGCCCTAGACAAATGCGGACTTCAGAAATTTACTGACAAAATCATAGAAATTGCCCACCAGTTGCCCTTTGGAAAAGTAGAGTCCATAAATTTGCACACTTAAAAATTATTTAACATTAAATATGGTCGTTTCTTTGCTGGATGTTTCAATTTTTCAAGGGAAAAACTTGGTTTTAGACCAAGTAAATCTAGAAATAATGCCTGGAACTTTTAATTATTTGGTAGGTAAAACTGGTAGCGGTAAAAGCAGTTTACTCAAAACGCTTTATGCGGCATTGCCTGTATCAAGCGGTAAAGTTTCTGTTGCGGGCTTTGAGATGGGTAGCTTGAATGATTCAGAAATCCCTTATTTAAGGAGAAAGTTAGGTATCGTGTTTCAAGATTTTCAATTATTAACCGATAGAACTGTATTCGACAATCTTGAATTTGTTTTGCAAGCCACGGGATGGACTGACAAACAAGTAATTAAAAACAGAACTCGAGAAGTGCTTGACTTGGTGGGTCTGGGTACCAAATATTACAAGATGCCGCATGAGCTATCTGGCGGTGAGCAGCAAAGGGTGGTAATAGCCCGTGCCCTTTTGAACAAACCCGAATTGATTTTGGCTGACGAGCCCACTGCAAACCTAGACCCCGAGATGGCAGACGAGATTATGAAACTGCTGCACGATATTAGTGATGAAGGTACAGCGGTATTGCTTGCCACGCACGATTATAGAATAGTGCAAAAATTTAATGGCCAAATTTTTAAATGTGAAGATTCGAGGCTTATTGAAGTTGAACACCTCTAGTTTTTAACGAGGCTGCGGTTTATCAATTGCTTTATTTCAGAAATCTCCACCAACACATTTGGATTCTGTTCGGCAACCGTGCCCACCACTATGCAATCGGCACCTGCCTCAAAAGCTATTTGTGCTTGGTCGGAGGTTCTAATTCCACCTCCTATTATTAAAGGTATCTCTATAGCCGATTTAACTTGTTGAATCATTTGGGCTGAAATTGGATTAACCGCTCCGCTACCTGCATCCATATATATTAATTGCATACCGAGCATTTCGCCCGCCATTGCCGTAACCATAGCTATATCAGATTTGGTGGCGGGTATGGGGTGGCTATTGCTCATGTATTGCACCGAGGTTCCATTCGCCCCTACCAACATATAGCCTGTGGGAATACAATTAATGCCCGATTGCTTTATGGCAGGTGCAGCAACCACATGATGACCGATTAAAAATTCAGCGTTCCTGCCCGAGATAAGCGAAAGAAATAAAATTGCATCAGCTTGCGGAATCACTTGCATACTGTTTCCTGGAAATATCACAACTGGAATATCGGTAACACTTTTTAAGTGCCCAATACAACTTTCCATATTTCCATTCACAAGTAAACTGCCTCCCACCAATATTAAATCAACTTGACTTTGATTGGCATGCAAAGCCAACACATCCAACTGTCTCGGTGCTGCCTTATCAGGGTCTACAAGCAGAGCAACTTGCTTTCGTTCCTGGCTAAAAATAGTTTGTTGCTTACGCATTTGTTGCTGCAAAAATAGGCCGCCTTTTTGAAAAAACTTGAGGTTAATTGGCTTGGACCAATCCGTCCACAAATTCTGTTAAACTTCCTACGGTAGCAAAAGGTGAGTGTTTCATGCTTAATACTTTCTCATCAGCAATGGTTATTGATACGTCTAGCTCCATTTCTATCATTTCTTCCAAATCTACAATAAGTCTTACCAAAGCTAAGGAATTAATACCACCTCGCTCACCATATATTAAAGTATCGGCTTGCATTTCGTTTGTCGGCATTTGGTATTCACTAAAAATTTGTGAAACGGCTTTCAATACTATATCTCCCACGTTGCATTGCATATTCGGCTACAAAATTAAAGACTTTGGGTTCTTATAAAAATGATAAATGGCAGTTTTGTTATGGGTGGCTGGTGTGAACATATAACCACGGGCAGTTTCTGATTATTCTTTTTTATCAAAGCCTAAACGAGGAATTGCCCTTGCAGGATTACCCACCAAAGTAGTATTGTTTGGGTATTTGCCTTTAACCACAGCACCAGCACCTACTATGCAATTATCGCCCAATTCGGTACCCCCGAGTATAATAGCTCCGCCTGCAATTAAACAGCACTGTCCTATAATAACTTCCTCAAATACATGTGTGTGTTGTGAGGTTGCTACATCTGGGTTTATATGTGGGTCTTCGTGCATGGCGGTTATCATACAGCCAATGCCTACCCTGCTGCGTTTACCTATTTTTATTATACCCCCACCTGCGTATAACATGGTACCGTGGGCTATAATTATTTCATCTTCTAATATAATGGAACCATCGTGCCCGTATTGCTCAATACCGCCTGCATTTAGGTAAGTATGTTTATCTATTTTGCACCCCAGGCCCAAGTTTATGTTTTGCACGCCCACCAATTTAATGTCATTAGCAATTCGGCACGATTGGCTTTTGGCAATGAGTTGTTGTACCAATAAATATTGGTCGTAACCATTGCGAAGCCTTAGGAAAATAAATTGGTAAAAGGAAGGACTAAAAAGGTATTTCAGTTTCATGCAATATATTAAGCTTCTACTGCTTCCTCCAAAGTGGCCGAGAGGCCGCTATCGCAAAGTGCGGTTGCTATGCTTTGCATCTTTTCTATATCGCCACTTTTTACTGATGTTTTGCCTTTGTGGTGGATAATCCAAGCACATTGCTCGGCTTGAATTGGCGTGTGTTGGCAAACATCAACCAAGCATTCAATCACCCATTGAAACGTGTTCACATCGTCGTTGTGCACCACTACGTTCCAACCCAAGTCGGTCATAGTGAGCATTTCATATTGTTCTAGGTTATCGTATTGCATTGCGGTTTCTTCTTTTACGGTAAATATTGGCTTTGCTTTCGTTACCCAAAAGTAAGCGTTTGATGTTTTTTTGATGGGTGAAAAGTACCAATACTGCGGCACATATACCGAAGGCTATAAAGTATGGATTGTCTTTTTGGAATACCACAATAGTGAGTATAGGAAAGGAGATTGCGGCAGTAATGCTGCTCAAGGATACATACCTTGTTGACAAAAGTATGGTAAGGAATACAGCAGCACAAGCCAATGCCGGCAAATAATGTATGGCTACTATCACACCGAACAAAGTAGCAATGCCTTTTCCCCCGCGGAAATTGGCAAATATCGGATACAAATGCCCTAGCACGGCCAATCCTCCATATATAAGTTTCAGATTGACCCAATGAAACGAATCGACCCAAGTGATTTCATGCTGCAAATAAACCAAGCCTGCAGCGGCACAACCTTTAAGCATATCAATAAGCAATACTACTATGCCAGGCCCTGTGCCCAATACCCTAAAAGTGTTTGTAGCCCCGGCATTGCCGCTACCATATTCACGAATATCAATCTCGTAGAAGCCCTTGGCCACCCACACCGCAGTGGGTATAGACCCAATGAGGTACGCAAATACTCCGAATAGAATTAGTTCCAGCATTCACTGCAAAGTTAAGGCAAAATAAAATGAGAAAAGCTAAACAAATTATCTACTTGTTAAGGGAAAGTTTTGGGGGTGTTAAGAAATTTGGGAATGAGTTAGCTTAAGTGCCTATCAGTCTGAATCACTTTCGCCGTGACGAAAGGCGAATTGGCGGATTTCACAGATATGGACAGTCATGTAATCCGTGCCATCAGCGTAATCCTTCAAATCTGTGGTTCAGACAATGGTATTAATTTTCGCAATTCCTTATTAAGTTTGCCCAATGAACTAACTTCCTTTTTTGTTATTGTTTTTTGGGGGGGGGTGCAGGTGGCTTTCGCTCAAGGGAAGAAGCATAAGAACGATGTGGAGCACTATAAACTTAAAGGTAAAATTAAAAGTTTCAGGGAAACAATTTATTATACCGAAAACGATACAGGTATCAAACAGGAATGGACAAGCACTAGAATATATACTTATAATACAAAATGATTAAGAACGGGTGAAACAGGTATACGATACGATGGCGTTACAATATATAGGGTTGTCTTAATTTATGATAGCTTTGATAATTGGATTGGAAAGCAGCAGTATGATTCATTGGGCAATTTAGAATCTTAATTTAAAAGTTGTGATTACTGATAGTGGATTGAAGACAATTTGGAATTATTACACACCTAAGGATAGTGTATATAGGAAAGAAATAAGTACTTATGATTTTCGTGGTAACGAAACGGGTTGGTATTGTTATAATAAATCAGGATATTTAGTTGTAAGTGATAGATACCAATATGATTACAAAGAGAGGCTTATTGTCAAATGGGGGTATGATACAGACACTAACAGTTTCCATAAGGACACATACAAATATGATACATTTAACAACATAATTGAAGAATGTTTATTCAAGAATAAAGTTTTGTTAGGAAAGCATAGCTATGAATATGATAAATTGAATAGACTTGTTGAATCATTCTCTGCTTATAAAGACAGTAATAGTAATTATAAAATTACCAATACTTATGATGATAATAGTAACTTAATCTGGGGAGATGGGTATCAGTTTTCGAATGCAAAAACAAGCATTTACAAATACAAATATGATAAATTTGGTAATTTAATAAACACCACTACTTTTGTAAATGGGAATAAATATTCTATTATAGAACGTACCATAGAATACTACGAATAAAATCCTCTTTTTTCTGAATCAGGTTCGCCACGGCGAAAGGCGGATTAAATGATTTCACAGATTTTATATTGCCAAGAGATGCCGAAATATACGCCGTGGCGAACGGCATGACGCTAACACTGCAATTCGTCACTCGTAATTACTCCTCCTCCACATCATCTTTATACATTGCATCAATCTCCTCGGCAAATTTCTTCTCCACTACTTTGCGTTTCACACTCATTTTGGGAGTCATCTCGCCATCGTCTATACTAAAGGGGTTGCGTTTGACGATGAAGTTTTTAATGCGTTCGAACTTGGCTAAGCCCACCGCATATTTATTGGTTTCGGCTTTTATCCAGTTTAGTATTTCGGGTTCGGTAATCCATTTGTCGTCGTTGGTAAAGTAGGCTTCGTCTTTGCCAAAGGCTTCTTTCAGTTCGTCTTTGCTGGGTATAATAATAGCTGTGAGGTAATCGCGTTTGTCGCCAATAATAAATATTTGCTCTATGCGACGGCTTTGCAAGTAAGCATTCTCTACTTGGGTAGGGAATATGTTTTTACCAAATGAGTTTACGATAATGTTTTTGAGTCGGTCGGTAATTTTAAGATTGCCCCACTGGAACTTGCCTATATCGCCTGTGTGAAACCAGCCATCTTTGTCAATCACTTTTGCAGTTTCTTCGGGTTGGTTCCAGTAACCTTTCATTAGGTTAGGGCCACGCATCAGTATTTCACCTTCGGGGCTTTCATATTCAGGGCGAAAACTATCATAAGTTTGTAAGGTATACATCTCGCCTGTATCGGGGTTTTGGATGGCTACTTCTTGGCCTGGGCCTACTCTGCCCACCGTGCCAATAATCTGTCTTTCATATTCGTTAACGGCTATAAACGGCGATGTTTCTGTAAGACCAAAACCTTCTAATATTTTAATTCCGATAGCTGCAAAAAACTCAGCCACATGCACGGGCAGTGCGGCCCCGCCCGATACAATAAATTTGATGCGACCACCTAATCTTTGTTTTATTTTATTAAATACCAATCGCTCTGCAATGGCAAGTTGCATGGATAAAAGTATACCCGGTTTTTTTCCTTGAATGTGTAAATGGTATCGTGCTTTGCCTTTTGTTATAGCCCAATTAAATATTTTTGCCTTGAGCCCGCCTTCTCTTTCTATAGTTTTCTTTACTTTTTCTTCCACCTTCTCCATCAGTCGGGGTACGGTGGCTATAATAGTGGGGTGTACTTCTGCAATATTGGTGGCTATTTTTTCTATGCTTTCCGCAAACGCAACTTGTGCTCCTTTGTACATTCCTATATAATAGGTAACACACCTTTCATACACATGGCATAGCGGCAAGAAAGAAAGAAATTTCTCTCCCTCATCAAAAGCCGACATAAGTTTGAGTCCACTTTGGGCATTATGAATAAAATTTCCGTGTGTGAGCATAGCTCCTTTGGGATTGCCAGTGGTGCCTGATGTATATATGAGTGTGGCCAAATCTTCGAGACCTACCCTATTATATAGTTCTTCTATTTTTTCTTTGTATTGTGGATATAATATATTGCCTTGGGCGGTAAAATCTTTCCAACTAATCACACGAGCATCGTCCCATATTTTTTTAGGATCATCGAATAAAGTGATTACCAGTTTTAATATATTGATGGTAGGTGACATCTTCGCTACTTTCTTCAACAGAAACGGACTTCCCACAAATATTATTTGAGCCCCCGAATCATTATATACAAATGCGGCTTCATGTTCAGCAAGGGTGGGATAGATAGACGCATTCACCAATCCTATTTGTTGCAAACCTTGGTCAATCATAAAATACTCGGGGCAATTCTCCATAAAGAAAGCAACTCTATCTCCTTTCTGCATTCCATGTACCAGCATTTGTGCCGACACTGCGTTTAATTTTTCTTCAACAGCCGCATAAGTTATTGGTTTAAATTCATCTTGCTCTTTGCGAAACATATAAGGGTGCTGTGGATTATGGATATGATAAGCCGCATTGCGAAATAAATGGTGCAGGTTTTTGAAGGGTACTTTTTGTTGCATGGTTGCCGTTATTTTTTGGGGCAAATTTGAATGTGCAAAGTGCATCATTTTTCTCAGAATTTGCAAATTAGATTTTTCTTTTTTGCAAAAAATGCGAAAGCCACAGTTCTAAAATTAACATATTAGAGAAATTATTGTTCAAGGGTTAAGGGTATATGTAATATTACTATAGTGCCTGTTGAAAGATTATTTAAGTTACTTTTGTCTATTATTTCTATCGTCCCTTTACTGCCATCGGATGTTGTCATTAACTCAAGTCGGTTAGCAGCCACTTGCATGGCAGTGTGGGTATATCTCGGCGGTTTTTCTCTTTGCCTGGTTGTGTCAATACCTAAGCCGTTGTCCTCAATTTTGCAATGTATAAAGTTCTTATCTATATCTATTGTAACTTGCATGGTGGGTGCTATATAGTCTATTTCAAATGCATGCTTAAAAGCATTCTCCAACATGGGTTGCAGCAACATGGGAGGGAGCTGAATTTGCTTTGCATCATAACCTATAGGCGGTTTTATATCATATTCAAAATGGCTATCGAAACGCACTTTTTCCATATCCATATACCTTTTAATAAACACAAGTTCGTCGGCTAACTTTATATAATTTTGTTTAGCCTGTTTTAATACCTGCTCCATCAATAATGAAAACTCCTTAAGATAGTCCATTCCCTTCTCTTCGCCCTGGTTTTCTATATAATGTTGCAAGGTTTTTAGCGAGTTAAAAATAAAATGAGGATTCAATTGGCTGCTCAGTGCTTGTGCTTCGAGGTTAGCCACTAACCGCAGTTGCTCTAATTTATTTGCTTCTTTTTTTCTGATAGCTTTGGTGCGACGATCCAAATAATACCATATACCTGCAATAAATATCAAAACAAGAATTGCCTTAAACCATATTGCTTGATAAAACAAAGGTGTAACAATAATTTGTAACAATGCTGCGTTACTCCATCCACTATTGGGTTTCATGGCTCTTACTAAAAGGGTGTAATTGCCAGGTTGCAAATCGAAAAAAGTTAGTTCTTTGGCATTGGTTTGCACCCAGGTGGAATCTTTTGAAAACCTATAAGAATACAATACCTCTTGGGGAGATATATAGGATATTCCAGCATATAATATTCTAACAAAGCCATTGAAATATTGATATGATATTTCTTCGGGGTCATTATATACTTTTTCGGCACCTACAAGCACTTTGGTATAATGAATCTGTGGTGGCAGGTCGGTTGAAACAAAATTTTGTGGGAATACACTTATGCCTAATGCCGTACCTATATATGCCTTACCATCGGAAAATACAATATCCTTTATATCATTATTCAATAATCCATCTTGAATCGTTATACGTCTCAATATATTTAGCGTAATGCCACTAAATACGGTTATCCCATCGTTAGTTGCTACCCATACTGTATTGTCTGGGCCGGCAGATATATGGTTACAAATTCTTCCGGTTAGCCCGTCTTTTAAATCAAATTTCTTGATGAATATATCATCTTTTAACAAAAAAAGTCCATTGCCATTAGTACCTGCCCATAACACTTTATTGGTATATAATAATGATTTATAACTGTATTGGTTGTTGTCATCTTTTTGCACCAATGTGTCAACTATGCCATGCAATTTCATCAATCCATAAGAGTTGCCAAAGTACAAGTTATTCCCATCGGTAGCGGCAAGTGACACAATCCGACCGCTATTATCTTCCGATTGAAGCATGGTCGCATATCCATTTCCTTTCTTTTTGATAATACGTCCATTTATTGAGAATATAATTTCATCCTTATTGGATCTATCAAACGATTTGAAAGATACCAGTCCTTGTAAATCCACTTTTGAAATGATTGAAGTACTGGTGTTCAATTTATATAATCCTTTATCGGTACCTATCAGATATTCAACATCGCTAAGTTTTCTTAAATCATTAATACGGTTGATTCCATCGTGTGCCAGACTGTATTTTTGAACACTTTTTAAATCTTTAATCACCCTTAAGTCACCATTGTGATATCCCACAAGTATTTCACTTGCATTCCCGGTGGGCTCCATGCAACTAATGCCGCCAGCAGAAAGAATTTCGACATCGTTCAATGAAATAACCTCGCGGGCAAACGAAGGCAACATATATATGCCATTACCATGAGTGGCTATCCATATATTGTTTTCGTGGTCTTTTAATATATGGTTAATGGTTTTATCGGCAAGCAGATTCTGTATTTTCCATAATTTTGAATTTTCGAAATTTTGAACCAATAAAAGTCCTTTCTTTTCTCCACCGAACCACAGATCTTTACCATCAATCATAAATGACTGCATTCTATCGCTATTGGGTATTTCTATATTGTGTTCACGCCCATTCTCTATTTTGAAAAGCTTATACCACTGACAGAGCATATAGGATTCTGTAAGCCCTGATTGTGAATAATGTGAAAACAAGGCAGATAATGACCCAACTTTATTGTTCTGGCCTGGTAAAATTAAGTCTGTGCCTGTATATATATTTTTGCCGTACAATTGTTTTTTGTCTCCAGCAGTAATTGCCTTAAGCTGCAATACCATCAAGGTTTTGGCATACTTGAAAAATACAGGTCGACCCGAAACTGCATCCTTAGATGTTATCAGTTCGCTGGTTTTCTTTCCATCGTAACAAAACACCATTCCACTATTGGTAGAAAACCACATTCTGCCAACCGAATCTTCAGCACAATTGAACAATAGCGAACCGTCTGCATTATACTTTAGGCTTGGGGTGTTATGTTCATTATAAAAACTTCCTTTATAATAATAGCTTAGTTTCCCTGTTAAACTCATGAACCAAATACGACCTTTACTATCTTCATAGCTTTCAAAGTTTTCATTATCGGCAAGGCCATCGTTGGTGGAGTACGATTCAAAATTCTGCCCATCGAAACGGTTAACTCCTGTCTCGGTACAAAACCAAATAAAACCTTTTGAGTCTTGCATAGAATGGTAAACCACCAGGTTTGCCAACCCCATTTGCGAGGTGTAGTGCCGTAATATGGGCTCGCTTGCAAATATAACGGTCAATCGCAGCAGCAATAGAACTGGCAATATTATATGTTTCCCCCACCTCATAATTTCAATTGTCAAAAGTAACAGATAAAGGACAAACTATAAGGCGTTGGGGCCTTTAATTAATAAGAAATTACTTTCTTATTGTGCAAAATTCAATATCCATACTACAACCGATGCCCCTATCACTCCGTCGTAACGGTCGAGGATGCCGCCATGCCCTGGCAATAGGTTGCTATAATCTTTAATGCCACAAACTCTTTTATAATACGAAGCCAATAAATCGCCACTTAATGCAGCAATACTAATAAGCATGGGGGCTATCCAATATATAAATTTTACGAATACTACGTCACCCTGTAAGTAGATTGCCATATTTGCCAGATAACAAAAAACAATGCCTGTAATTAAACCCTCTAAAGTTTTATTGGGACTTAATTGTGATGTTAATTTTCGTCTCCCAAATATTTGCCCGCCCAGTTGCGACATACCATCAAAAACCAACACCAAAGCATATACATATAACATACCCTCACGCAGGTTATTTTCATTCAAATATATATAATTGACGACTACAAAATTTAACGCAAATAGTAGGTATATAATAATGGGTATTAGTTTATTCTTATTATATAATCTTAAATGTTTCAATACTTCAAAAAAGCCTACAAGGGCGATTACCAAAGCCCAATATAAAGCATAACCAAATTCTATTATATATATTGACCCGAAAGCTAGTACCAAATACAATATATATTTTTTGAGCAAAGAGGTATTCCCATTTTGTTTGAAAAATATAATATAAAAAACAGGGAATAAACTTAACCCAAAGAAGATAATCAATATCTGAAAAACTGCATTGTACATGGGCTACACGATTTTTCCATCCTCCTTAAGCATCCAATATATCCCTTTCAAATTAGAACGCATAGCAGGTATAAATAAGGCTATCAAAAACTCTTCAATATATGCTAGACAGCTTATCCAAAACATAAAAATGAAATACGTTTCTATGCTCCACTGCATATAATAAAACAACATGAAAAATCCTTGCACATATCCTGTAACCTTATTGGAGTATAAATGAAAACTAGGAAATTTTCTAAAGCGTGCAAATGATAAAAGCTGCGGCAACAAATACATGCCAATAATAATGATAAAAGAAAAGCTATGGCTACTCACAAAAGCATACTCCAAGGTAATCATACCCCAAAAAGCCATTATATAAGTTCCTATATCAGCTATGGAATCAAGCCTAGCACCAAAATCGGTTTCCCATTTAAAACGACGGGCCAAAAAACCATCTAAAATATCAGTTCCCAAATTGATGAATAACAAAGGAAAAAACCAATCTCTGAAACCATTATATATGGCAAAACTAATAAAAGGCAAAGCCACCAACCTATAAGCCGATAAAATATTAGGTATATGCCTTAATTTCATATTGGTCGTTTTGTACTAATCGTTATCGCATCGTACTTTATTCTTGCTACTTTAAACTATTGCAAAAACACCTCAAACTTTCCATTTTCAAAAGTCACTTCCACATGCTCTTGCATGGTAGTAGCTAGCGACATGCCCACAAAATCGGCATGCATGGGGAAACGCCTGTGGTTGCGGTCTACCAATACCAAAGTACTGATTTGTGGATGTTTGTTTTTAATAAAAGGCGTGAGAGCAAATACCAAAGTCCGGCCCGAGTTAAGCACATCGTCAACCACCACCACAGGGCTATTGCTTAATGTGGCGATATCTTTGTCGAGTATGGTAGTTTCGTTTGATGGCTTCTCTTTGTCAACAGTTATCTTGAGCAATTCTATTTTTATATTGGAAATGGAAGCCAAGTAACTTTCCAACCTTTGTGCTATGGCATAACCACGCTGGGCAATACCTGCCAATAGAATAACGGGTTCTTCGGTGTTCTTTTCGTAAACCTGCCAGGCAAGTCGGTTCAGCTTTTGTTCAACTTGCTGGTGGTGCATAATGGAAGTATTCATTTGCTTAAGGATTATTTTTACGACAAAAATGGAGCATTTAGAGATACGAAGCTAAGAAACTTTTTGCAAGGTTATTGAAAAACTTTCAGAAAAAACTTGGGAATATTTGAGAATATGGCTTACTTTTGCACTCCCAAAAAATTAAACAACGAAATGAAAAAAGGAATTCACCCCGATAATTACAGACTTGTAGTATTTAAAGATATGTCGTGCGATTATTCGTTCATCACCCGCTCAGGTGTTGATACTAAAGAAACTATTAAATGGGAAGACGGCAACGAATACCCTTTGTTCAAATTGGAGATTTCAGACAAGAGTCACCCCTTCTTCACTGGCAAATCGAACTTGATTGACACCGCAGGAAGAATTGATAAATTCCGCAAACGCTACCAAAACAAGTAATCAAGCATTACTTCTAAAAGATATAGCCCTGACCAAAAGTCCGGGCTTTTTGTATTTTAACAATTTAGTGAAGTCGCTGTTTAACTTTCCAAAAGTTTGGAACTTTTGAAAAGTTAAACGATTACTCAACCACTACTTTATAGGTAGTCACAGAACCTTCGTTCTCTATCCTCACAAAATATAATCCCTCGGCCCAACCTTCTGTATTAATGGTTTTTGTGCCTGTGCATGGTGCCGCAGTAATTAACTTTCCAGTAAGGTCGAATACCTGCACTTGTATAGTTTTATTGGCATTTTCCGCATCAATTACAAAATAGTTCTTTGCCGGATTGGGATATAAATAAAAACTCAAATCATTTGCATTTTGCTCCTCTACGGGCAAGCCATAAGTAGTATTAAATCTATATACTATTGCGTTTCCAAAATCGGGATTTATCTTTTTGGTAAAAGTGCCTGACAGGTTTCTTATCCAACAGTAGCCACTGCCAGCAGTTTGCTTATTAGCCCACCAGTCAATGCCATTGCCACCATCATCATGCAATTCAAAACTTATACAACCATCAGGCAAGGTAAAGGTATCTTTATAAAGCGTAGCTGCTGCAAATCCTGATCTGCTAAACAGTACTTTACCATCTCCATCTTTAAAATTGTAAGAATTCTCAGTAGGGCTATTATTCGTTCTTAACCATACTATCAGTTTGTTATCCAGTTTTTGTGTCAATAACAATCCAGAGATTTTGGTATTATTATACATGAGTTCATCGGCCTTGCCATTGGGCTTATCAATGGTTACTTCGAACACGCTGGTTTTGGAAGCACCCACCCAATTGAGCATGGGTAGGCTCACTTTTTGGCTTTCTCCAAATTTAAGCTTCCCGCTCCAATGGTATACTTGCTTTGTATTTCCTATTAACCCATAACTAATTTGCAAGGTGGAAAGATCGTCTTTGCCATAGTTTTTAATTACAATTACGGGATTGGAGCAAATAGGATTGAGCCTGATATAACTGGAGTCTTTGCTAGGGGAGATAATATCTTCTATAGATGCTTCATTGCTGTATTGATAATCGCCATACTGGAACAGCATGGAACTAATGGTGTAGCTTGGCCCCTGGTTGCCGCTAGTGCTATAAGGTTCGAAGTCTATGTCAAAGGCATTTGTATCGACTTTTAAATGCTTACCTACCTCGTACGAGAATTCGCCTACCTTGCTGCCAGGGCACCAGTTAGCCCTATTATATATCCAAGTGCCGCCTTGGGGAAACACTGGGTTCTGCCCGCATTGGTTATTCCATATATGATTGGTAGCTATTTTGACATTGTTTACTTTTACATCGAAAGGCTCATCATAAAACTCGGCTGCATTCAAGCTATTATCGAAGCCATGGCCTGAGGGAACAAAGGTAACTTTGGCTAATTTTGTGGCGGGTAATATGTAGGCTTTCTTTTCGAACATCACATTTTTTTCGAAAGAGGCACTGTTATAACCATAGCTATCACCTCCTTTACCCCACAGGTTTTGCAGGGCCAATACAGGGCGTGACGGAGTGCCTTCAATAAAATAAAAATCTAAAGTAACACTAAATCCACTGCTCCAACCCGAGTAAAAGGCTCTGAGTATGGCCGAGTCGTGGAGGATGGAAGCAAAATCGGTAACATCGTACCAGTGGGGCAATCGCCAGTTATTGGTGTAGCCATTGCTGCCCGCATTCATATAAGTGCCATAAGGGGTGATGACCCTGGCCAGTTCGTATTTTTCAATTACAGGGTAAACGTTCCAAGTGGTATCTTGCAGCAGGGTATCGATGCTGGCAATGTTGGAGTCCAAGACTCCGGTGAGTTGCAGATATTGTATATGGGTGGTGTAGTCCCAACCCGAGCAACCAGTTGATGAGCAGCCCATCGTATATTTCATCATGATTTTGTTCCACGATTTTCCTGTACTGGGAAATGCACCTTTAAAATCGTAATTACCATAAGCGTTCATATCTATTTTGTTATGAAACTGCACATGGGTGGTATCGCCTGGGGCTGCATGAATTATCGCAGTTATAAATAGGAAATATAGGAAGGGGAGAGATTTCATGGGGGCAAAGTTATGAATTTTAGGGGTAAGTAAAAGAGGTAAGTAGCTGACAAATGATTTGAAGAATAAACTCAAGGGGGCTGATTGGGGGCAATCTTTAATTGAGAATTGAGAACTAGCCACGGGCAAATAATATTATAAGGCCTTTTGATATTTGTGATTGAAAACCCTTAGTTTTGACAAAAAATAAATCCTGATAAAAGCAACCTTAAGCACTCACTTATGGTGGTATGAAACAGTTAATGGCTAGGTATAAATAAGTTGGCTGTAAAATAAAATGACAATATGAAAGGACCAGAGTTTTTGAAGTATGTAAATCCAGTATTGAAAACATTACAAGCAAATGGAGGAGCTGGAAATGCATCAAATACGATAGAACAAATTATTGAAGACCTTGCGATAACTGATAAAGAGTTAGAGGAAGTCACTTCTAACGGACAGTCCCGTATTCGAAATCAAATTCAATGGGCAAGAATTTATCTTTTTAAAGCAGGTTTAATAGATAATACCCAAAGGGGAATTTGGAGATTGACGAATGAGGGACTTGAAAGGAAACTTACAGATGAAGATGTTTATAATCTATTTAAAGGGGTGCAAGAAAGTGTAAAAAAGACTGCAACAGTCACTCCCAAGAAAGTTGAAGAAAAATTTGAGGAGACATCAACCGAAGATGAAAAACATTCTATTGGATTAATAAATATTATACAAAGTTTGTCGCCAGCCGGTTTTGAGGTTAGTTGAATTATTTGACAAGCATCATTTAGGTCTTAAGCCAGTAACCGTTTTTGAAATTGACAACGAATTCTTTAAATGGTTTCTTTGATTCTGTAGCTAACATGGTATTGGCGAATCTAGCGGGTGAGGTGAAAATGTTTAGCTTTGTGCTTCTAATCCGCCACATTGCCGAGCCGCAAACCTTTATCACCACATACCGAAAATCACCCACCATCAAAACTTAAAATTTAACCCTATAAATGAGAGCAATTATAAATACAGAATATGGACCACCTGAGGTTGTTAAATTGATGGAGGTTGACAAACCTACACCAAAAGATAACGAAGTGCTGATAAAAGTTTATGCCACCACTGTAAACCGTACCGACTGTGGATTCAGAAGTGCTGAGTATTTTATAAGCAGATTTTTCAGTGGACTTTTAAGACCCAAAAATAAAACGCTTGGAAACGAGTTTGCTGGAGAAATAGACGCAATCGGCAGAAACGTAACATTATTTAAAACTGGCGACAAGGTGTTTGGTTATAATGATACAAAGTTTGGGGCACATGCCGAGTATATGACGATGATGGAGGATGAAGCCATAACAACAATGCCGAGTAATTTAACATACGAGGAAGCTGCACCCATTACTGAAGGTGGACACTACGCCCTGTGCGATTTAAGAGCAGCGAAAATTAAAAGCGGACAAAAAATCCTGATCAATGGTGCTACAGGTGCCATTGGCTCGGCGGCTGTGCAACTGGCAAGACACTTTGGTGCATCGGTTACAGCCGTGTGCAATACACAAAATATAGAACTCATAAAATCATTGGGAGCTGACGTGGTAATTGACTATAGTAAAGAAGACTTTACCAAAATAAACCAGACATTTGATATAGTATTTGATGCGGTTGGCAAAAGTTCATTCGGTCGATGCAAACCCTTGCTCAATAAGAAGGGCATATATATGTCGACAGAACTCGGGAAAAATTCGGAAAATATATTTTTAGCTCTTATTACCCCATTATTTGGCGGCAAAAAAGTATTATTCCCTATCCCTACAATTAGTAAAAAAGATGTTGTTTTCTTAAAAGAACTGGTGGAAAATAACAAGTATAAACCTGTAATTGACAGACGATATACGTTAGAACAAATTGTTGAAGCATACAAGTTTGTGGAAACAGGACAAAAAACAGGAAATGTAGTAGTAACCTTAACCTAATTAACTGAGACTAACTAAAGCCGCAAAACATCAACCTGCATAAAAGCTCACCCTGCTAGGTGGATTTATTAATATGTGTGAATTAAACAAGAAGTAAATGTCGATACATTTGTATATTTATACAAAGGAAAAACTGGACACATCGTTTGCTATTTCCGTTCACTAAATCAATACATAAAATGAATCCAAAAGTTGATTTTTATTTCAGTAAAGCCAGAAGATGGCAGGACGAAATTGAGAAATTGAGAATGATTGTTCTTGATTGTGAGCTAACCGAAGAATTGAAGTGGGGTTGCCCAGCTTATAACCTTGAGGGAAGTAAAATAGTTTTAATCCATGTATTTAAAGAATACTGTGCCCTTTTATTTTTTAAAGGTGTATTAATGAAAGACCCGAAAAGTATCCTGATACAACAAACAGAAAATGTACAGACAGCAAGGCAGATGCGGTTTACCAGCATTGAGCAAATAGTTAAAATGCAAGCCACCATTAAAGCATATATTAAAGAAGCTATAGCGGTGGAAAAAGCAGGTTTGAAAGTGCCACTGAAAAAGACCGCTGAATTTAAAATGTCTGAAGAATTTAAAAATGTATTAGAAGATATGCCCAAATTAAAAACTGCATTTTATGCATTAACACCAGGCAGACAAAAAGGATATTTATTGCACTTTTCGTCAGCCAAACAACAAAAAACTCGGCAGTCGCGGATTGAAAAATATATACCGCAAATTCTCAAAAGAAAAGGATTGGAAGATTAAAATATATGAATATATATATTTGCGGCCATAAACAATTATAATGACAAAAACAAGATTAGAAGCATTTAGCGATGGGGTTTTAGCCATCATCATCACTATTATGGTACTCGAAATAAAAGTGCCTCATGACGCAAGTGTTCAAGCACTTATTAATTTATTTCCTATATTTACCAGTTACGTGCTTAGTTTTTTCTTTGTCGGAATTTATTGGGTCAACCACCACCATCTGTTGCACATGATAAACAACGTACATAGCAAAATACTGTGGGCAAATATGGGGTTATTGTTTTCTCTTTCTTTAATACCCTTCACTACTAGCTGGATGGGGGAGAATCATTATGCCTCGCTGCCAGTGGCAATATATTGTTCCAATTTGCTGTTATGCGGTTTTGCAGCATATTTTTTACAAATTGCAATCACCTACAAATTACCTCCCGATGATGAAGTTTTTGTAATCATTAAAAAGACTGTAATAAAAACCTATTTTTCTGTATCGCTAAATATCATCTCCATTCCCTGTGCTTTTTATTACCCATTAATTTCCCTGATATGTATAGCAGTGCTCTGCATTCTATGGGTTATCCCCGACAAGGGTATTGAAAAAGTATTAGAGGAAAAAATAGAATAATAATAGTAGTATGAAAAGCAAAAAAAAACAGATGCCCCCCAACAACAAAAAGAACTTCTCAGCATTCTCAAATCCCGTTTTGAGAAAAACATGAACCGACATAAAGGTATCGAATGGGCCAATTTACAAGCAAAATTAGAAGCCAATATAGATAAACTTTGGTCGCTCAACCAAATGGAAGAAACCGGTGGCGAACCTGATGTTATTGGTTATGACAAGAGCGAATATATTTTCAATGCTTGCTCTACAGAAAGCCCCAAAGGACGCAGAAGTATATGTTACGACCACGAAGCATTGGAGTCAAGAAAAGAAAACAAGCCCGCAAATAGTGCTATAGAAATGGCAGCAGATATGGGCATTGAACTTTTAACAGAAGAACAATATAAGTCTTTGCAAAAACTCGGATACTTCGATACGAAAATATCGAGCTGGGTGCTAACACCTCCTGCTATTCGAAAACTCGGTGGTGCCCTCTTTTGTGATTGCCGCTACGGCACTGTCTTCGTGTATCACAACGGTGCGGAATCTTACTATGCTGTTAGGGGGTTCCGTGGCTCGTTAAGGGTCTAATTTCGATAGATATCGCGGAAAGCATGACGGCCTCAGTTTTACTTTTTCTTCTTCTTCGCTTTCTCCAAAGCCTTCCACCCCTTCTCGTAAGCCTTCTTAAAGTACTTAAGCTCACGCTCGCCTTCAGAAATATAGTGTGCTACCCAAACATTGGGTGTATTGCCCCGTGTTTGGTGGTCTTTGTTGGCCATGTCTTTGCCCAGTTTGTTTTGCATATCTTTGGTTACTCTGTAATCTACTCCAAGAGACAAGGATGATTTGAGCATTTGGAAAGCATTATCTATTTGCGATTTCTTATAATAGTAGTCGGCTAGATAATAATGGAATGCTGCATCGTGGTTTTTAACAGCCCAATCAATCTTATCGGTGAAAGGGATGTTCAAGTTTTCCAATTGTTGGGTTTTGTGGTAAGCTGCTGCTTGGTCCAGGTCTTCTATTACCTTAAAGTAGGCTCCTTCCTTCAAATCTTTTTGGGCTTCGGCAAGCAAAGCCTCATATTTGACCGCAGCGGCAATTCGAGTCTTACTCGTAACCATTTCTGCTGAATCTATCTTACAGTGTTTCTCTTTACGGGCAATGCCAATAGCAATATTGTAGTTATTGGTAGCATCGGTAAAGTTTAGTACTTTTTCTAATTCTTTGGCTTCTTTTACTTTATTGTCTACATCGGTTCTTGCGTCATCACACTCTTTCTTGCCCAACTTACCCGAAAGCTCTGCTGAGAGTTTCTTGATTTCAGCATCGTTCTCCAGACCAGCACTAATAATATCTAAAGAGATTATATCATACTGCTTCCTAGCTTCAGTCATACTGAGGGTAGCCATTGACGATTTTAGTGCAGTAAGCTTTTTCACGCTTACTGTTTTGCGGACTGCCTTAAGCAATTTAGGCAATTCGGCATTTTGTTTTAAGGTGTACTTTTCTTGTAGGGTTTGAGCAGCTTGCAACTCGTACAATGCTTGTTCTACCTTGTCAGCATTGTTCATATCAGCTTTTCCAGTTGCTACTAATCCATCGTATTCACTCTGCTTAAGTTTGCCCAGTATCTCGTCAGCCTTTTTGGTATCGGGAATTTCTTTTGGGTTATTGCGGGCGGTGCGTTTGGCATCCTGTGCTTTCTCTTCGGCCAATATATAGTTCGACATCTTCATGGCAGCATTGGCATCAACTACTTGCTTGTTATATATGCCCTGCCAAGCAAGTTTATTGTAACGATCGGCTGTATCATTGCAACCTGTGAAGTTGAGCGTAAAGCATGGGTTTCTAGCTTTGCTTACTTTTTCTATCGCTTCCTTATATAGCTTTTTCGAGATATCCACCTTGGCCTGACTTATATAGGTATTGAATATATCGTTGGCCAACCTAAGCATCTCCACCTGCAAAGTATTGGGCACCCTTTCGTGCACCATGGCGAGCTTTTCCCAACTGGTGTCTATGCGACCTTGCAAATAATCGATCTTGGCAAGTTGAAAAAATGCAGTAGGATGCGACATCCTGTTACTTCCCAAACACAAGTTGAAACTCTTCTGGGCTCCTTCCATGTTGCCTACAGCCATTTGGTCAATTCCTTTTTTATAATACAGTGCGGGGGCATCGGCATTCATGGTATTCATTTGCTGCTGATATTCGCCCAGCAGTCTTTGCAACTCTGCAAACGATTGTGTTTTCCCTTCAGGATCGGCACCTAGTTGTTGCAAGCTGGATGGATCCATTTCTCTTTGGTATAGTGATGCTTGATCGAACACTTGTCTCACAATGGCAAGGCTATCAATATTGCCCCAAGGCAGTTGTTTCAAGCGGTTCACAAAATATTGGGGAATGGAAGTACGATACGATTTTATCAAACTTAGCCTTTTGCTAAAATTATTAAGTGCTTGGGGGGTGTACCCTAATTGCAGATTTTGAATTCTGAGTATAGAACCTCCCAAATATAAAGTATCATAGTTGTTCAAGTTCAAAACCAAACCATCTATATTGGGTTGCACGTCTTGGTAGTGCTGCTGCCAACGTACAAAGCCACCAGGCAAAACTACTTGTATCTCGAAGGTAAACAAGTCGGGAATCATTACCTCATCTAACCTGAAAGGACCAATGGCCACATCGCCATTCACGGTGCTACTTTTGCGGTTTAAAGTAATATTATACAAGGTACTGCTTACCTGCACCAGCCGAAGGTCGTAGTTGAAATTTACGGTATACTCTGTATTATATATATTCTTAGGTATATCGGTAGACAAGTTCTGCAGTAGTTGCCGCGTAATATCGTTCCGCGTCATCTGCACATAATTGTAATTCACAAGCACATTCTGTTGCTGCGTTTGTTGAAAAACAACAATGTTCTGCGAACTTGCTGAATACGTGATCCACACAAGGCAGATGGATAGGAGGGTTTTGGTATATATTTTATGCATAGGTTATTTTTAGGATTCGGGATTCAGGGAAGGTTAACTAAACATTGTAATTCAATACTTAACCACTCATACCCTGTCGCTATGATATTTATTCTTCTATTTTTACTCTTATTGCAATAGGCGGTTGTATTCAGTTATCAAAGAAATTAGGTGTACGCCCACATTCGTCGATACGAACTGAATCCTGCACCACTTACTTCGGCCAATTATTTTTATCAAATACCCTTTTTAATACATCATTAATACGAGCTGCAGGATTTTCACGAATTTTTTGCTCCTCGGTGGCCACAAGTTGAAACAACCCGCCAATCGCTTTGTCGGTGGCATAGCCTGCTAGGTCGGGGTTCATTTTGGTAATGAAAGGAATTTTATTATAGGTGCCCACGATATCTGCCCAATATTTAGTAGCATTTACTTGGTCGAGCGAGGTTTGTATAATCGGTTTAAAATTGCTGGTTAACTGTGCGGTAGTTTTACTTTTGAGGTATTCTGTAGCTGCTGTATTATTGCCCTTCAATATGTTGAAACCATCGGCAATGCTCATGCCCATAATCGCATTTTTAAACACATCTACCGAACTAGCCGATGCTTTCTCTGCTCCACGGTTCAGTGATTCTATAAACTGGTCGCACAAATTGCCAAAACCAAGTGAACGTAATTTAGTCTCGATATTCTGTGCCTCGGGCGGGAACAATAATTTAATGGCGGCATTCTTAAAGAAACCATCGGTGGCACTCGCAAATCCGCTGGCATTTTTTATACCTACATTTAACGCCTCTCGCAAGCCACTAATAGCCTCACCATTAGTAAGTGGCGAATTAGCATTCAATACTGTATTGGCCGATTGGGTAAACTGTTTCATCTGTGCATCGGTGCACGATTGTAACGCAAACATAACGCTGCAAACAATTACACCTGTGGCAATTGTTAGACTTGTAAGTAATTTAAATTTCATAATGTCGGATTTTTACAAATATTTTGCCACGAAATTAAAGAATTAAAACAGATGAAGGAAATAATAGCAGAAATCATTACCGTGGGCGACGAGATTTTGATAGGCCAAATAGTGGATACCAACTCCGCTTGGTTGGGCTCACAGCTTAGCGAAATGGGCATTCGCGTGAAGCAAATAAGCAGTGTGAGCGATAATGCAGCACATATATTAAATTCACTAAAAGAAGCCGCCACCCGTGCCGATTTAATTCTTATTACAGGAGGCCTAGGCCCCACCAAAGACGATATTACCAAAAACACGCTGGCCCAATACTTCCATACCGAAATGGTCCTACACCCTGCCACCTTGCGTAGGGTGGAAGAAATATTCAGCACCCGCAATTTGCCTATGCTCGATGTTAACCACATGCAAGCTTATGTGCCTGCAAACTGCACCGTGGTAGAGAATAGCAAAGGCACAGCACCAGGTATGTGGTTCGACGAAGAGGGCAAAGTATATATGAGCATGCCTGGCGTTCCTTCTGAAATGAAGAGCATATTTACTGAAGGCGTCATTGCTAAATTACATCAACGATTCATTATGCCTAGCATCAGGCACAGAACTTTACTCACCGCAGGTATTGGAGAATCTTTTCTTGCCGAAAAAATAAAAGACGTGGAAAACAAATTACCTGAACATATAAAACTAGCTTACTTACCCGGGCTTGGGCAGGTGAGGCTTCGGTTAACAGGTTATGGCGAGGATGCCAATGCACTCGATTTGGAGATAGCTAATTTTGCCGAGCAAATAAAAAGCAAAGCCTCTTCCTACTTCTATGGCGAGGGTGATGATACTTTGGGAAAATATATTGGCCGCCTCTTCGCCCAGCAGCAATGGACACTTAGCATAGCTGAAAGTTTTACAGGTGGTTATATTTCGCATCTTATTACCGAAGTGCCTGGCAGTTCATCCTATTTTGTGGGAGCCCTAGTTGCATACGATAATGAGGTAAAGATAAAAGAGCTAGGTGTACACCGCCAAACTATAATAGACCATGGGTCAGTGAGCGAACAAACTATTATAGAAATGGCCGAGGGCTGCCGAAAAGCATTGAATACTCATTATGCCATTGCCACTAGTGGAGTGGCGGGCCCTGAGGGTGGTACAGAGGCCAAACCCATTGGCACCTGCTGGATAGCAATAGCCTGCCCCGACGGAAAAACCATAGCCAAAAAATACCACATGGGTAACGACAGGCATAATACCATTCTCCGCTCAGGAATAGTGGCTTTGGATATGCTACGGAAAGTAATTGAGGGATTATGATTCGGGGACTAGCAACAGATTAAGCTACCTACTATAGTTAGGAGCTTCTTTAGTAATGGTGACATCATGCGGATGGCTCTCTTTCATTGCAGCAGCCGTAATTTTTACAAATTGTGCGGCTTGTAGCGTTTCAATATCAGCAGCACCAGCATATCCCATTCCAGCACGAAGACCCCCTACAAATTGGTAAACTACTTCAGCTAGGTTTCCTTTGAACGGAACAATTCCTACAATACCTTCAGGAACTAATTTTGCAATTTCTTCCTCCGCATCTTGAAAATAACGGTCTTTGCTGCCCTCTTTCATTGCTTCTATGCTGCCCATCCCTCGATAACTTTTGAACTTTCGTCCGTCAAGTAAAACTGTTTCGCCAGGACTTTCCTCCGTTCCCGCAAACATGGATCCTGCCATAATACAAGAAGCTCCAGCAACTATGGCTTTTACCATATCGCCACTGTACCTAATGCCGCCATCAGCAATAATAGGAACTCCACTACCTTTAATGGCTGTTGCTGCTTCCATAATGGCTGTAAGTTGTGGTACGCCAATTCCGGCAATAATGCGTGTAGTACAAATGCTGCCAGGGCCTACGCCCACTTTAATTCCGTCAACTCCTGTATTGAGTAACGCTTTAGCTGCAGAGGCTGTGGCTATATTGCCCGCAATTATTTGCAAGTTGTTGAATTGTTTTTTTGCTGCTCTCACAGCATCAATCACTCCTTGTGAATGGCCATGGGCAGTGTCTATTATTATTACATCAACATTGGCTTTCACCAATGCTGTTATGCGTTCATGCGTATCTGATGTTACGCCAACTGCTGCACCCACCATCAACCTCCCATGCTCATCTTTGCAAGAAATGGGGTGATGCTTTACATTTAAAATGTCTTTGTACGTAATAAGCCCCGCAAGTTTCCCCTCCTTATCCACTACAGGGAGTTTTTCTATCTTATATTGTTGTAAAATACTTTCGGCTTGCTGCATACTGGTGCCAAGTGGGGCTGTAATCAGACGATCTTTGGTCATTACTTCATCTACTTTTTTGTCCAATAAGCGTTCGAATCGCATGTCGCGGTTAGTAACTATGCCTTTCAGCTTGCCATGCTCATCCACTATTGGAATACCACCAATTTTGTTTTCACGCATCAGTTTTATAACTTCGTGCAAAGTAGCTGAGACACTCAAAGTGATAGGGTCTAATATCATTCCACTTTCGCTCCTTTTTACCTTACGCACCTCTTCAGCCTGACGCTCGATACTCATATTTTTGTGCAAGATGCCAAGCCCTCCCTCGCGGGCAAGTGCTATGGCTAAACGGCTTTCGGTAACCGTATCCATTGCCGAAGAAATAATGGGTACATTGATTGAAATGTTGCGGGTAAGTTTTGTGCGAGTAGATACATCGCGTGGCAATACTTGTGAATATGCCGGAAGAACTAAAACATCATCAAATGTTAGACCTTCTCCCCAAATTTTTTGATTTATCATAAGCAAAAACCTTTATGGTTATTTGCCGTGCAAAACTAAGTGTTTTGGAGCAAAGTCTGTTTAAATAAAAACAAAAAGCCGCTTCAAAATTTTGAAGCGGCTTTTTGTTTTGACTATTGTCTTTTATTTTTTCTTTTGTATTGGGTCGCCCACACGTATCATAGCACATCTGAAACCTAACCAACACATAGACCGTTCTTCATCTAAATAGCGGCGTGTGCCAGGTGCCATATAATATGCAAGGTCATTCCACGAACCACCTTTTACAACTCTCACTTTATTGGTAAGCAGAGAGTTAACAGAATACTCATATTGTTGTTCACCACCTTGATAGTTTAATTCATCTTTATAACCAATATTATCAGCTTTATCATAATTAAGCCTGTTAGCTGCATTATCAGCAGTTACAGGTTCACTTTGCATCCGTCCCAAACTATCTTTCAATTCAGGAGCACCGCTCGCATCTAATTTACCTTGAGTGAACACGTTACCTCTATAAGAATTGAAATCTGCGAAATCTTCCAAAGACATAGGTCTGTAAACATCAGAAACCCATTCAGCTACATTGGCTCCCATGTGGTATAAACCAAAGTCGTTTGCAAATGAATAAGCTTTATCGTTTTTGGATTTGGGTTTTACTTGCGTAGTAATAAATGAACGGTCATTCAATCTGCCCGCCACACCAGCATAGTCACCGCGTCCGCGTTTAAAATTATCCATAAATTTACCCTTATCTTTTTCGGTATAGGTGTTACGGGTAGTTAAGCCTTGCCACGGGTAAATCTTTTTATTGTCGATGTTTTCGTTGAACGATTGGCTTTTATATCCATAAGCAGCGTATTCCCATTCGGCTTCTGTAGGGAGACGGTATTCAGGTAAAAACACCCCATCTTCCATTTTTATTAACCTCTTGTTTTTTTTGCCTGTAGATTTTCCTGGGCGTAAGTCGTTTTTTTGACGGGTGAACTTCACTACATTATCACCTACTTGCCCTGCCAAATAAGCTTCTGTGTTAAAGTTTTCGGCATCTGCTTGCTTTTCGGGTTGTAGTTTGATATAACCTTCCTTTACCAAAATATTTTCATTTACACGGTCGGTACGCCATGCAGCAAATGAGTTTGCTTGCACCCAACTAACACCTACCACAGGATAATCGTCATAAGCTGGGTGACGGAAATAATATTTTACCATGGGTTCATTGAAAGCCAATTTATCTCTCCACACCAAACTGTCAGGGAGATTCCTTTTATAATACTCCGAATATTCATCTTCAACAGAGAATACCCTTGTAATCCACCACAAATATTCACGATAGTCTTGGTTACGAACTTCGGTTTCGTCCATATAAAAACTAGGGACACTCACACGTCTTTCCATATTGTTATGCTCGTAACCCACATCGGTTTCTGAGCTTCCCATAGTAAATGTTCCTCCTTCAACAAATACTAGACCTGGGCCAGTTTGTTGCCCTTTGTAGTTGGTAGATTCAAATCCACCCCACTGTTTGTTGTTGTATTGCCAACCTGTTGTACTCGATTTTGTTTTTGCTGGTGCTTCGCCTCCACCGCATGAGGCCATGACCATTAAACCAGTAACTGTAATTGTTGCAAATAGCAATCTTTTCATTGGTGATTTATTTTATATTAAAGTTATAACGTAATCCTTTAAGAATTATTGTGCAAAAAGAAAAAAAAATTAAAAATCGGGGCAAACAAGCATTTTAGCACCTGAACGACTGCTACAGCCAATATTAATACCACAAGTAACCTCATGCGAGCCTGTAGCCGCAGCACGGGCGTTGGACACCGTAAGGTCATAACTATAACCAACCTTAAAGGTAGAAGTTTTGAAACCTACCAGTACCATCAACGCATCACTATTGGGGCGGGTTTGTCTATACCAAAGACCCGTAATGAATGAAGATTTATTGATGTAGAACCCAAAGTTAATTTGTGTGAACTGCTTTTGAACCATAAACAACATATTAGGAGAAATGGTAAAGTTTTGTTGCCTCACGCCGATAGGTATCGTCATACCGCCGTGAATGGTGTAACGACGAGGCAAATTGGTACCAGGCCCTGTTGAGTTATAAAATGATTCATTGGGTTCAATAAGGTTATGAACCGCCAAACCCACATAGTACTTATCAGAATATAAAACAGCACCTGTGCTGAAGTTTGGAAATGTTTTAGTTTCAGTTGGTTTGATCTCGGCTGTTGGATTTGCGGTACCCGTTGAATTTTGAAATCCGGTTCTGGGGTCAATCATATCGCTAAACGTGAGTTTAGCCCAGTCAATACTTTGTTGATAGTAGGATGCTTGCATACCAAAACGAAGATTGACATCGTAACTAATTTTCGTATTGTATGCATATATTGCACTCGCAGTAATTCTACGTAAGCGACCTACACCAGCTACATCGTTGGTAACCATTAACCCTAAGCCACCAGCTAAATTGGTATAGTCTCTGTCCCAACTTACAGTTTGCGTTTCGAATGTACGGGCTAGGCCGGGCCACTGGTTACGGTAACACATTACCACACGCCCACAACCACCGCTAGCACCTGCAAATGCAGGATTGGTGTATAAGGGGTTGCCATAAAATTGACTGAACTCAGGGTCTTGGGCATTTGCATCGAGTGTGCAAGTAAGTCCTAAAAAACTGATGATCAAAAGTTTGAAGGTGTATCTACTAAACATATCCCTGCAAATATAGATGCTTTCTTTATGAATGCAAGAAATATGGATGTGGGAAAATAATTTTATGTACATTTTTTTGAGCAGATTGCAGTTGTCAGATATTTTCATAAAACAGTATAATTAGGTTAAATTAAAGAAAAAGATTAAATGATATATTTTGTTAAACATTTAGAAAGTCATGCCGGGGCAGCCAGTCTGCGGATTAGGCTTCTGGCTACCACACCCAATATTAATACCAAAAGTAAGCTCGTGCGAACCCGTAGCTGCGGCACGTGCATTCGAAACGGTGAGGTCATAACTATAACCTATTTTAAAGGTGGGTGTTTTAAAGCCAACCAATACCATCAGAGCATCGCTATTGGGGCGGGTTTGCCTGTACCAAAGGCCTGTGATAAAGTTTGATTTGTTGAGGTAAAAACCAAAATTGATTTGAGTAAACTGCTTTTGAACCATGAACAACATATTGGGTGATATAGAAAAGTTTTGCTGCTTTGGCCCAATGGATATATTCATTCCACCATGTATGGTATAGCGACGAGGTAAATTGGTGCCTGGCCCAGTAGAATTATAAAAGGACTCATTGGGCACAATAAGATTATGGACCGCCATACCCACATAATAATTTTCGGAGAACAATAATGCTCCTGTACTAAAGTTGGGAAATGTTTTTGTAGGCGAAGGACTAATTTCTTGCGTTGGTTTTTTAGTATCGAACCCTCTTCTCGGATCAATCATGTCGCTAAATGTGAGTTTGCTCCAATCGATACTTTGCTGGTAGTATGAGGCTTGCATTCCAAACCGCAGAAACGTATTGAAGTTTATTTTGGTACTATAGGAATACATTGCATTGGCTGTAACCCTTCGCAGGCGGCCTGCACCAGCCACATCGTTGGTAACCATTAGCCCTACCCCTCCTCCTAAGTTGGTATAATCTCTGTCCCAACTTATAGTTTGGGTTTCGAAAGTACGGGCTAAACCTGGCCACTGGTTGCGGTAGCACATTATTATTCGGCCACATCCACCACCAGTTCCTGCATAAGCTGGATTGGTGTATATAGGGTTGCCATAAAATTGGCTTAGCTCAGGGTCTTGGGCACTTGTTTCGGATGAGGAGGTCGTAAATAAAGTAATAATAAATAAAAGTTTGCATCCGAATTTGCTATATATTAACCTATAGTTATATATATTATGGGTAGATGAAATGAGCAGATTGAAAAATATTTTTTTCTCCATTGCAACCTTTTTTGTGTTTTCGGTATCTTCTAGACATTAGGAGCAGCAAAAAGGTTGCTTCTTAAAATTTAAAAATCCAAATATTTCTTTATAGCGTAAATTTTTACTTTGTTATTCGTCTTTATTAAGGTTACTTTGCTACTCAATTTTTGCTTAGTACCTAAAAATACAGGACGATTAGCTGAGTAAAAAAACTATTTATGATTAAATATAAAATTACCACAACACTGAATAAAGGCATCAGGGTCTTGTTGACCAGCATAAGTCTTTTTTTATTATATAATGTCACCTCAGCACAAAGTTTTGAAAAAGAATATCAAATAACTTGGCAAGGAACTAGCCTACAAGCTGCAGAATTAATATATATATCACCTAAAGACAATTGTCCTTATTTATACATTTCAGAAAAAGCGGGGGTCAACAAAAAACTTGAAGCATCAATAAAAAATATTGAATATGAAAACGTCGACACCAAGGTTTCATCCGATATTAAATGGTTGCTTGTAAACACTCTTGTGCAATTCAAAAAAATTATAATACGCAAAGAAAATTATACAGTTTTGGATATGCCCGCCATTAGAAAAAACCCTTCCAGTGGTGAGTTAGAGAGAATAAAGAAAATCCAGATTGCCTATACTATCCAAAATGATTTGCCCCAGATAACAAGCAGAGGGAACAAATGGAAATCGCAATCGGAATTGGCTACGGGCGACTGCTATAAAATACAAATATTTAGCAATGCAGTATATAAAATGGATTACCAATTTCTCAAAAATCTTGGTGTAAATATAGACCAAATCGACCCAAGAAATATCAAGATGTTTGGTAATGGAGGCGGGATGTTACCTCAGCAAAACAATGCAAAATTTAACGACGATTTGGAAGAAATAGCCATCACAGTAATGGGAGAACAAGATGGCAAATTCGACAATGATGATTATCTGATGTTTTATGGTAAGGGTCAAAATGTATGGAACTATGATACCGCTGAAAACCGATTTTTACATCAACAAAACTATTATAGTGATGGAGCTTTTTATTTTATTTCTGTGGGCAATACTGCGGGCAAACGAATACAGGGTCTATCCATTGCAGCCGGGGCTTTACCCTCCTTGGTGAATAGTTTCGATGAGAGGTTGGTTCATGAGCTAGATTTGGAAAACCCTTTCAAATCGGGTCGCGTATTTTTGGGTGAAAAGTTTGATAAAACCGTTGACTATAACTTTAACGAAACCCTTTCTGGTATTATCAATAGCGAAGATATTATAATAACTTCGGAAGTAAATGCACGTTCGTTTGCAAATAGCAGTATGGGGGTATTGTTCAATGGGCAAAATATAATAGACCATCAAATACCTTATACTTATCCCGACCAAGGTGCAAATTACTATACAACTAGCAACATCACAAAGCACACTAAAATAGCCTCTGAACAGGTTTCGCTGAGATATAATTATGCAAAGCCCATGATGTCATCGGCAGGGTGGCTCAATTATTACGAAATCCAATATCGCAGGAGTTTGAATTTTGCTGGGGGCATGTTGTTTTTTAGGGACTCGAGGAGTTATTTATCTTTAACTGGAATGAAATTCGAAATTAATAATGGAGGTGATGCTAATGTGTGGGATGTGAGCAATCAAAACAATATACAAAAAGTGAATTATATTAACCAAGGTGGTAAAGCTGTTTTTTACCAGAACGAAAATGTGATTCATGAATACGTGGTTTTTGATGCTAGTTCTTTAAAAATACCGAGTGCTGTAGGTAAAGTTGCTAACCAAAATCTGCATGCTTTGGGACAGCATGATTTTGTTATTATTAGTCACCCCGATTTTGTTGCCCAATCGAACCGTCTTGCTGAGTATAGAAGAGGTCAGGGCATGCGTGTAGTGGTAGTTACCCCAAAACAATTATATAATGAGTTTTCTTCTGGTGCACAGGATATTTCAGCTTTCCGTAATTTCATGAAAATGCTATATGACCGTGCTGGAACCCCCGATCAGATGCCCAAAAATCTTTTGTTGGTTGGCGATGCTTCTTTCGATTACAAAAACGATAAAGTGGTACACGACAATGGAGGTAAGTTAACCTATTATAGCAATACCAATTTTGTACCCACCTTCGAGAGCGATGATTCTTATAGTCAGGCATCGCATTGTAGCGACGATTACTATGGGTTTTTGGACGATGGCGAAGGCGATTGGCTTGACTATGCAGAATTTGGCTTGGACATAGGCGTGGGTCGACTGCCAGTTAATACAGAAGCACAAGCTAGAGAAATGGTCGATAAAATAATCATTTTTGAATCAAACAAATCATTTGGCGACTGGCGTACGAAATCAGTAATATTGGGCGATGATCAAGACCAAAATTCACACTTAAAAAATGCTGAAGATGTGTCAGGAAATATTGAAAACAATTGCAAAGAACAAAATGTTAAAAAACTATATTTCGATGCGTATAAAAAAGTAATTGATAATGGCGTACCCTCCTATCCCGACGTGAAAAATATTTTTAATACCTATCTGCAACGTGGTTGCATGTTTGTAAACTATTCAGGGCATGGTGGACCTGCACAATGGGCACACGAAAATATATTTAATATCGATCAGATAAAGAACCTTCGGAATATTAATAACCTGCCAGTATTTATGGCTGCCACTTGCGATTTTGCCCCCTGGGACGACCCAACAATTACATCGGCAGGCGAGTGGGTTGTGCTTAATCCAAATGGAGGCGGTATTGCGATACTGTCCACCACACGCATTGCCAATACTGGACAAAACCAACCTGTGAATGCAAATTTTTTCAATAATAATGTGTTTGAACGCAATGCTGTTTCAGGTAAATTTCGCACCTTGGGCGAAGCATATATGTATATGAAAAAAGCGGCCAAAGGCATCAGAAACTTTATGCTTTTGGGAGACCCTTCTCTCAACCTCATGATTCCGACGGATACCGTAGTGATAACAAATATAAATGGCAAAGCTGCTGGTAACGATACCTTAAAAGCATTGATGCAGGTAACCATAGCGGGTGAAATAAGAGACCGCTATAATAACTTGGAAGCAAACTTTAATGGTTTTGTATACCCTACCATATACGACAAACGCTCTCCCTATCAAACACTCGGCAACGAACCCACAAGTAACATAACTACTTTTACTGAGCAAAATAATATAATATATAAAGGCAAAGCCACGGTTCAAAACGGGAAGTATTCCTTTAGTTTTATTGTACCTAAGGATATTAATTATAAGACCGGGTTTGGCAAATTGAGTTTTTATGCACACAGCGATACCAAACAAGCTTGGGGAGCCAATAATGCCATAGCATTGGGAGGTACTTCCGATTCTATTATACCTGATAGTAAGGGCCCTGAAATATTGGTATATATGAACGACGATAAGTGGGTAACTGGAGGCACTACCAATGCAAACCCATTGATGTATGTGAAATTATTCGATGAAAGTGGTATCAATACCTCGGGCAGCGGAGTAGGCCGCAACCTTACCGCAACACTCGATGATGGCAAAAGTTTTGTAGTGAACGATTTTTACGTAGCCCAGCAAAACGATTTCACTCATGGCGAAGTGCGTTACCCAATGGCTAACGTAGGCGAGGGCAAACATACCCTTACCTTTAAAGCTTGGGATGTATATAATAATTCTAGTACCTCAAGTACTGAGTTTTATGTGGTGAACGACATTAACCTTTCCATTAGCCATTTGCTCAATTATCCCAATCCATTTTTCACTCTCACCACTTTTCATTTCGACCACAACAAAGCAGGGCAAGCACTCAATGTGCAGATACAAATTATGAATGTGAGCGGACAGGTGGTGAAAAATCTTCAAACATCGTTTGAGCAAGCCCCCTCCCACTTCGAGCACCTCACTTGGGACGGGTGCGATGAGTATGGAGACAAAATAGGCCGTGGCGTTTATATATATCGTTTATGCGTATCCGACGGCCAAGGAAATACTGTAAACCAAACACAAAAATTAGTAGTATTGCAATAAGTATAATTTTCACAACTTACTCTAATCCCCAATGACACAATTGGACATAACTACTTTTATAAAGTCCGAATACTTTCGCGACAAACAAATACAAGCACTAGAAAATGAATCAATTAACGTCTAAAATATTTTCTACAGCTTCATTTGGGTTTACATCATATCTAAAACATTAACAACCGTATATTTGCAAACTTATTTTATGACAAAGAATAGAAATTACATTTTGATTAGCTGTTTATCAGTATTTACATTGGCGGCCAAAGGTCAATCATCATCATCATCAGTTTTAGATTTTGCTCGAAAACTCAATACCATCACAACCTCCGTACCTTTCCTATCCATAGCCCCCGATGCTAGGGCTGCGGGCATGGGCGATGCAGGTGTTGCGGTGAGCCAGGATGCGAATGCTGATTTTTGGAATGCCTCCAAACTGGCTTTTGCCGATAAGAAAAAATCTTTCTCCATTAATGGTGCCCCTTGGCTCCGTTCCTTGGTGAACGATGTGTGGCTATATTACCTTTCGGGTTATGCAAAAATAGATGATCGCTCTGCTTGGAGTGCGGGCATGCGTTATTTCTCGCTTGGTAGCATACAGTTTACCGATAATAATGGTAACCCAATACAACTTTTCACCCCTAGCGAATATGCACTCGATGGTGCTTATTCACGTAAGTTGAGCGACGAATGGAGCATAGGCATTGGTCTACGTTTTATCTATTCCAACCTTGCGGGCCGTGTAAGTACCGTAGGTGGTGGCCAAGCCAGGCCCGGTATTGCAGGTGCAGGCGACCTTACAGGATACTGGCAGCACGATGGTAAACTGAAAGATTATAAAGCCCGCTACTCCTTTGGGGCCACACTTACCAATGTGGGCAATAAAATAACTTATACCAACTCTGCCAACAGAGATTTTATACCAACAATGCTTCGCACCGGTTTTTGTACCAAAGTCGACTTTGATGAGTTTAACTCATTTGCTACCAATCTGGAGTTTCATAAATTACTAGTGCCGACCCCACCCCAACGCGATCCCAATAATGGTAAAATTACCAAAGGCATGGATCCCAACGTATCAGTGCCACAAGGTATGGTACAATCTTTTTACGATGCACCCAATGGTTTTAAAGAAGAGATGAGCGAAATAAACTGGGTATTGGGCATTGAGTATTGGTACCAAAAACAATTTGCCCTTCGTGCAGGTTTCCATCACGAACCTTACAATAAAGGCAATCGTAAATTTTTCACCTTCGGTGTGGGTCTTAAGTACAATGTATTTGGGATAGATTTTGCTTACCTTGTGCCAATACAACAGCGTAACCCTTTGGAGAATACACTTAGGTTTAGCATCCATTTCGATTTTACAAGTTCCACTACCACCAATCCTTAATTAGTTTTGAAAATCCGTGTTGGATTTGGGTTCGATGTACACCGCCTTAATGAGGGCGAACAGCTCTGGCTGGGTGGCATACTAATAACACATACCAAAGGCACAGTGGCACACAGCGACGGCGACGTACTGATACATGCCATTTGCGATGCGTTACTGGGTGCTGCAAACTTGAGAGATATAGGTTTCCATTTCCCCGATACTAGTGCCGACTTTAAAGGTATTGACAGCAAAGAACTTTTGAAAACGGTTATTAAACTTATAGAAGAAAAAAGCTGGCAGGTCGAGAATATTGATTCCACCCTATGCCTCGAAAAACCAAAGATAAACCCACTCATTAATGATATGGTGGCTACCCTTGCCCCAATATTAAAAGTGGATGCCGATGCCGTTTCCATTAAAGCCACCACCAACGAGCAAATGGGTTTTGTAGGCCGCGAAGAAGGTGTTACCGCCTATGCCGTGGTGCTCCTCAAATCTAAATAATGGTATTATGTACTTCAGAAATTATACTTCCTGTGGTTTTGTGCTCGCCTGTGGCAGCGATGTATCATCAATCACTAATATGAGCTGTTTTTTGACTACACATATTCCAAATAATTAATATATCATTGGCTGCAATATTTGTAAACCATAAAGATATAGACTCCGCAAAGTGGGACAACTGCATAGCACAAGCTGCCAATACAAAAATATATGCATTATATAGTTACCTCAATATTGCTTGTCAATGGGATGCTATTATCTATAATGATTACGAAGCCGTAATGCCCCTGCCTTACAAAAAACGATTGGGGCTAACCCATCTCTATCAACCCTTTTTTTGCCAGCAATTGGGCATATTCCATACAACAGGATTCGATACGAAGTATTATAAAATTTTCCTTTCTCTTGCCACGAAGCAGTATAGTTATGGTCATCTGCAGTTAAACCATTTAAATAAGCCCGATTTTTATAGAAATGCTATTAGCAAAAGCTATAACATAAAACCCAAAACAAATCATATATTAAACTTGGCTAATGATTATGACACGCTATACCAAAACTACAGTACCAAATGCAAGCAAAGTATTAAAAAGGGACAAAGTACCCAAGCACATATAACCCTACAAAAAGATATACTTATTGCAGTAGATTTCTATGCAAAACACTACGGCCACCGTACTCCCCATGTTCTCACTCCTGACTTTGCAAGGCTTGCCCAACTATTACAATTACCTCATTTTCAAACCATTTGTTATATATACACTAACCCGGAAACTACGCAAATAGAAGCTGCTTGCATATATATACTATACCAAAACCAACTTTACTATATACTCGGTGCCTCAATAGGTCAGGCCAAACAAGACTGTGCAACCTTTTATATAATGGATCTCATCGCCCAACAATACGCAGGCAAAAACTATATACTCGATTTTGAAGGAAGCATGATACCCACGGTAGCAAGATTTAATAAAGGCTTTGGAGCCGCGGAACAATCCTATTGCGATATCCGATTCTCGTCTCCCTTTTCTATATTGGGTAGGCGGATGTTGGGGAAGGAGGGATAATGTAATCCTTCGCCGAAAAAGAAAGATAATACCGAAACTCAATATATAATAGTCCAAAAAAAGGGGGACTAAACATATTGTAGTTCTTATACCCACCATAAAGGCGGATTTAATCAATTGGAATTCGCATAAGAGGAATAATACCGAAACTCAATATATAATAGTCCAAAAGAAAGGGCCTAATCCCCCGCATCCCGATAATTATCGGGATTAAGCGGGGCTTTCGGGATGTAGTTCGGTATTACCATTCTACAAACCAAATCCGCCACAGGCGGAGAAGTATTTTAGTTTAAGAATTGGTATAAAATTGCCACAAATCTCAAAGGAAAAAAGTATCAAAATATAAATCCCGCTGCGTTTGAGGGACTGGATGACAAAACTTGGAGATTTTATTCCATGTCAAGATTTTCGAATTAGCTTGGCACCTACATAATTCCAACCGACTCGTCTCGTCCCTTCACAACAGGAAAAGATAAGAGGAAAGGATGAATGAAGGGTTATTTAAAAAAATATTTGTTGGATAGATATTAATAGAGGTAATTTGCACCCCAAATAATAACTAAAACAATACCAACATGTCTGACATTACCACCCGTGTAAAATCAATTATTGTAGATAAGCTAGGAGTAGACGAAAACGACGTTACTACCGAAGCTAGTTTCACCAACGACCTAGGTGCTGACTCACTTGACACTGTAGAGTTAATTATGGAATTCGAAAAAGAATTCAATATCGCTATACCTGACGATCAAGCTGAGAAAATAGCCACCGTAGGCCAGGCGGTCGAATATATTACTGCCAACGCCAAGTAAGTATCGTTTAACAAAACCACACTAAACAGCTAACCCAAGTTTTGCCATGCAAAACCGCAGAGTAGTAGTAACAGGAATGGGTGCATTAACACCCGTGGGAAACACCGTTGCCGAATATTGGCAAGGGCTATTGGCGGGTACATCAGGTGCTGCCCCCATCACCAGGTTCGATGCGAGCAAGTTTAAAACCCGTTTTGCTTGCGAGATAAAAGGCTTTGATGTGCTAAACCACATCGACCGCAAGGAAGCAAGACGAATGGATCCGTACACGCATTACGGCTTGGTAGCTGCAAGTGAAGGAGTGGTCGATAGCGGGCTGGACAAGGATGAGACGGTAGATAAGGACCGGGTGGGGGTGATATGGGGATCGGGTGTGGGTGGCCTCAAAACATTTTTGGATGAGATATCTGAATTTGCAAGAGGTGACGGTACGCCGCGTTTTAGCCCATTCTTTATCCCGATGATGATTGCCGATATAGCCGCAGGTTATATCTCGATTAAATACGGTTTTAGAGGTCCCAACTTTGCCATTGCAAGTGCCTGTGCAACCAGCACCAATGCTATTGCCGATGCATATATGTATATAAAAGCCGACCATGCTGATGTGATAGTAACAGGAGGTAGCGAAGCTTGCATAAACGAACCTGCCATAGGTGGTTTCAATGCCATGAAAGCACTAAGCGAACGCAACGACGACCCCTCAACCGCTTCACGCCCCTACGACCTAGACCGTGATGGTTTTGTACCCGGAGAAGGTGCAGGATGCTTGGTACTGGAAGAGCTGGAACACGCAAAAGCACGCGGAGCAAAAATATATGCTGAGATAGTAGGTTGTGGCCTTAGTGGCGATGCCTACCACATTACAGCCCCACACCCTGAAGGACTGGGAGCATTAAATGTTATGAAAAACTCCTTGCGATTTGCAGGGCTAAAACCAGAAGATATTGATTATATAAATACCCACGGTACATCCACCCCGCTGGGCGACCCGCAGGAGTTGAAAGCCATACAAAATGTGTTCGGCGACCATGCCTATAAGCTAAACATTAGCTCTACCAAATCGATGACTGGCCACTTACTAGGCGGTGCTGGTGCAATAGAAGCAATAGCTGCGATACTTGCGGTGCAGAACGATATTGTTCCTCCTACTATTAACCACTTTACCGATGACCCTGCTATAGATAATAAGCTTAACTTTACCTTTAACACGCCGCAAAAGCGATTGGTGAGGGCAGCGTTGAGCAATACTTTTGGGTTCGGCGGGCACAATGCTGCAGCGGTTTTTAAGAAGTATGAGGAGTAGTTTGCTATCAAGGTCGTCAAGCTGGCTACGATAGTTATTTGGATTGTTTCAGCCTCTCATTTTTGTGCAGACCCCCGAATCCTGACTGATATTGTGCTAGAGTGACGATAAGCAACCTATTTTAATAAATACCATGGATTTCATCCCGCAAAACATAACAGATTACGCCTTACAGTTCACACAACCTGAATCGGAATTGCTGAGCGAGCTTAACCGTTACACCCATAGTCACATGGTTTTCCCAAGGATGCTTTCGGGGCACTTACAAGGGCGAGTTTTGGCCATGTTCAGCCACATGATAAAACCGAAATATATTTTGGAGATTGGCACCTTTACGGGCTACTCAGCCATTTGCTTGGCAGAGGGCTTGGCCCCCGATGGCATGCTATATACTCTTGAAGCCAACGCCGAATATCACCATATCGCCAAAGATTTTATTGGCAAATGCCCCCATCACAACCAGATACAACTTATTTGTGCCGATGCAGGAGAAACCCTCAAAACTTTAAAACACCCTTGGGACTTGGTATTCATTGATGCCGACAAAATGAATTACCTTAACTATTACCAAAGCGTGATAGACAACGTGAGTCTGGGAGGTTTCATTATAGTTGATAATGCACTGTGGAGCGGCAAAGTTACTGATACTGAAATGCTACAAAAGGATGCTGAAACAAAAGCCATTCATCAGTTTAATGAATATGTGGCCAACGATGAAAGGGCAAGTGCGGTGCTTTTACCAGTTAGGGATGGCATGATGGTTTTACGGAAATCTACTGCCGTTGGCTTAAGCCAGCAGCAATAAATTTCTTCAATACGACAGAAAAATAACCCTTGCTTGCTAAACTTCTCTGATGTTAATTTGTTGTTAAATAAAAAAGTATTCACATCATGAAGCAATTATTGCCCCTCGGCCTGTTCTTCTCGCTTACATTGGTGTTAGCTTGTCACTTCGATGAGAAGACAAATCCGGGTCTTTCTAGTAAATTCGATGCAAAATATGTTGTAATAGTATCTGTTGATGGCCCTAGGTGGAACGAAACATGGGGAGATGATAGGCATACTAATATACCCTACCGTGAAAAGTTGGCCAAGCAAGGCATACTCTTTACCAATTTCTCAAATGCTGGTTTTACCGCGACCAATCCTGGGCATTGTGCAATTACTACTGGCTACCACGAAAATATTGATAATTCAGGGCAACAACTTCCTACCTATCCGTCAATTTTTCAGCACTTCCTCGAAGCAAGTGGTTATAATAATTCAACATGTCAAGTAATAGCGAGTAAAGATAAATTGAACGTACTTGCCAATTGCAAAATAGCAGCCTACAATAATAAGTATAATGCAGAAGTTGATATTGGTGTGAATGGGCAATACTACGGCTATCGTGAGGATAGCATTACATTTAAAAATGCTTTAAAAATATTCAGTAATAAACATCCTCGTGTTACCCTTATACATTTCAAAGGGCCTGATATTATGGGTCATCAAAATGATTGGCAAGGGTACCTTGACGCAATAAAAGAAACCGACAAATATTTATATGATTTGTGGAGTTATTTGCAAGCTGACCCTGTATATAAAGGCCGTACTGCTTTCTTTGTAACTAATGACCATGGAAGGCATGACAATGACCATAGTGATGGGTTTGTGAGTCATGGAGACAATTGTGCGGGTTGCCGTCATATAGAGCTTATAGCCCTAGGCCCCGATTTTGCAAAA
>JAWXAU010000112.1 GCA_034439655.1 Bacteroidota bacterium
CCAAGTCTTTGCAAGGAATAGATTGTTCCTGTGCTAACAGAAATTTGTATCGTTCTATTAAAGCAGGATTAATTCGTTTATATAATTCCAAAACAGGAATTGTATTATTATTGGCTGTTTGTATATCAGCATCATGATATAATACCACATGCAAAATTACATTATTGTAAGCAGAATCATTTTGGTGCCCATGTGTTTTCCAATCACTACTTTTGGTATGTATCTCTACATTTCCCGCCCACTTAATTCCGTCAATTTCTATCATGGCTTCCGAAAAATCAGGCCCTGAATTACGGTTCAAATTGCCCGTTTTAATAATCTGTATGGGCTTCCCATCAACAGTTTGCAGTTCTTTGATATCAAACCAAAGGTGCTGCCATACAGCCTGCACAAAGTCTTCCTTTATATGATTGCTTATTTTGTTTGTCATGATTCGATTTGGCTTCGAATTTCAGACATTTTTTTGACAACTACTGTCTTTTATCCTTTTGCTATGAAATAATATTCAGCATTGGTATTATATAGCTTTAAGAAGTCGACTTTGCTTAATGCTGCTTTACAATCGATCCAGTTTTGCAACGTATAAATTTTTGACTGTAGCTCATTTTCAAAAAAATCATATAACTCTTCTGGCTTGGTACCATAATATTCGCTAGCCCCCAATCCTGTTTCAAAAATAATATAGGGTTTGCTTTTTTGAATTACTTTCACTGCTCCCTTTAACACATTAAACTCACCTCCTTCCACATCAATTTTAATCAAATCTATTTTTTCATTGTCGGGGATAATATCGTCCAGTTTTTCCAGTTTCACCTGCAAAGTTTCGATATCGGGCTTTTCCACAGCATATTTTCGCTGCTTTATTCCACTATATGCAGGAGCATTCTTCACATAATTAAAAGTGGTCTCGCCCTGTTGGTCACTCAGTGCACAATTAAATATATGGGCTTGATCTTTATATTTTGTTAGCAGGTTATGATATAATATTGGGATAGGTTCAAAGCCATAATGTTTTTGCTTGGGGGCTTCTTTCAAAATCAAATCCAATATTTCGCCTTTGTGACACCCCACATCTATGCAAACAGATTTTTGGTTCACGGTTCTTTGTATAATAATGCGGGTAAGCCTATCGTATTTTAGGTTCTTGGTGAGGTCTAGCCTTAGCTGTATCAGTATCTCGCGGATAAGGTCTTTTACGGTCATGCTTTTTTGGTGAAATATTTGTTACAAAACAAACTAAAAAACGTTAACCGATAACAATAAAAAACTCATTAGCCCTTAATTTCGCATAAATTTATGATTAATTATAACACAGAAGTAGAGGCCGCAGAGGCCCTTAGAGACGCATATAAACGCATGCTTGCCGAAACCCAGAAGGTAATTATCGGCCAAGATGCTGTGATTACCGATGTGCTTAACTGTATTTTTTGCAATGGGCACGTACTATTGGTAGGTGTGCCTGGTTTGGCTAAAACCTTATTGGTTAAAACCATTTCGGAGGTTTTGGATTTGTCGTTCAACCGCATTCAGTTCACGCCCGATTTGATGCCTGGAGATATTTCTGGCTCAGAAATTTTGGACGAGAGCCGCAACTTTAAATTTGTCCGCGGGCCTTTGTTTGCCAATATTGTTTTGGCTGACGAAATAAACCGTACACCGCCAAAAACCCAAGCAGCATTGCTAGAAGCTATGCAAGAAAAAAGCGTAACCGTGGGTGGCAAAATGCACAAACTGGAAGAACCATTCTTCGTGTTGGCTACCCAAAATCCTATAGAGCAAGAAGGAACTTATCCCCTGCCCGAAGCACAACTTGACCGTTTCATGTTCAATGTAGTAATTGATTATCCCGCTTTCGACGATGAAGTGCGGGTGATAAAAAGTACCACTGGTTTCGACCAAGCCAAAGTAAATAAAATTATCGGTGGCGATGAAATTAAATACTTCCAACAATTGGTTCGCAAAGCACCTATTGCCGACAATGTGGTAGAATATGCCGTTAAACTAGTTTCCAGAACAAGGCCAAATACCCCCATGGCATCCGAAGAAACCAATAAATATATATCTTATGGAGCTGGCCCTCGTGCAGGTCAGTTTTTGGTGCTCGCTGCAAAATGCCATGCCTTGTTCCAAGGTAAATTCTCGCCCGATATTGAAAACGTGAAAGCTGTTGCCAGACCTATTCTTCGCCATAGAATTGTTTGCAACTACAAAGCCGAGGCCGAAGGTATGGGCGTAGAAAAATTAATTGATAAACTATTATAATATATATGTTTATTATATGAAAGAATTGTTATTGTTATATATAATAATTTTATCTGCAATTGTATCAAATGCACAACTATCAGCTACCACAGCCGATGGAAGTAAGGTGATATTATATAATAATGGCACTTGGAACTATGCAGACTCAGCAGCAAAAACGTCCATTGAAAGAGGAGGAGAATACTTCAAACCTTTCGGCACCAATTGTATCATCAAAGGTCAAGATGTAAAGTATGTGGTGGTATATGATAGTTCTCTATGGCAATTGCACGATACCGCCATTAACAAGCAATCCGATTTTAGTATGTCGCTCAAAAATTCAGAAACTTCCTTGGCCTTGCTAATTCCCGAAAAGACAACTGCATCCTTGGAAAGTCTTAGAGACATAGCTTTGGCAAATGCCCGAAAAAACAGCAAAAATGTAGTGGTATTGAAACAAGAATACCGTAAAGTAAACAAAAAAGATATATTGTATTTGGAGTTCACTACCGAGGTGCAAGGGTTTACTTTTTTGTTTATGGCATACTATTATACTAGCCCTGTTAGTTGTATTCAGTTTGTAACCTATACCGAAATAAGTAATGCCGAAAAGGAGAAGCCGAAAATGAGAGATCTGTTAAATGGTTTGATACTGCCTTAGGGAATGTCAGTCTGACAAAAAATGAAAAATAATAATTATACAATATAAAATATCCCATAATGTTCGACACTCTAAAACCACAACTACAAGCCGAAATTAAAAATATAAAAGAGGCTGGACTGTTCAAAGAAGAACGCATTATTATTACACCGCAAGCGGCCGATATAAAAATTGCAGGCGGCAAAGAAGTGATTAATTTTTGTGCCAATAACTACTTAGGCCTAAGCAGCCACCCACGGGTGATAGCGGCTGCCCACAAAGCTATAGACTCACACGGATTTGGAATGAGTAGTGTACGTTTTATATGCGGCACACAAGATATACATAAAGAACTTGAGCAAAAAATTTCTGAATTTTTGGGTACCGAGGATACCATACTATATGCTGCCGCATTCGATGCAAATGGTGGTGTATTCGAGCCTTTATTTAATGAGGAAGATGCTATCATATCTGACGAATTAAATCATGCTTCTATTATAGATGGAGTTCGCCTTTGCAAAGCACAACGTTATCGCTATTTGAATAATGATATGGCCGACCTCGAAGCAAAGCTTCAAGAAACACAGCACTTGCGTAACCGTATTATAGTAACCGACGGAGTATTCTCGATGGACGGAACCATTGCACAACTAGACAAAATAAATGAGCTTGCCATTAAATATAAAGCTTTGATTTTGGTTGACGAATGCCATGCTTCAGGATTTATTGGTAAAACTGGTCGCGGTACTACAGAACACTGTAATGTAATCGGGCAAATAGATATTATAACAGGAACGCTGGGCAAAGCCTTGGGTGGTGCGTCTGGCGGTTTCACTTCTGGCAAAAAAGAGATTATTGAAATATTGCGTCAACGTTCGCGTCCTTATTTATTTTCAAATACGCTTGCTCCAAGTATTGTAGGGGCTTCTATTGAAGTGTTTGATATGCTTAAAGAAACTACTGAATTGCGTGACAAGTTAGAAACAAATACATTATACTTCCGCAACAAACTGACCGAAGCAGGATTTGATATAAAACCTGGTGTGCATCCTATAGTTCCTATTATGTTATATGATGCTAAATTGAGCCAAGATTTTGCAAGCAAATTATTGGAAGAAGGCATATATGTTATTGGCTTTTATTTCCCTGTCGTAGCAAAAGGAAAAGCCCGCATTCGTACGCAAATATCTGCTGGGCACGAGATGCACCACTTGGATAAAGCGATTGCTGCATTTACCAAAGTGGGTAAGGAATTGGGAGTGATAAAGTAAAATCAATTCTTTATCGTCTACTTCAAAAAGCTAATAAGAAAAAGCACTTTTAATATGTTTTGTCATGCCTCCCGATAGCCATCGGGAGAAAGAGGCAACTCACAATTTTAATTGCATCTTTTTTCTATTAGTAATACCGAAACTCAATATATAATAGTCCAAAAGAAAGAGACTAATCTCCCCGCATCCCGATAATTATCGGGATTAAGCGGGGCATTCGGGATGCAGTTCGGCATTAACATTCTAAAAACTAAATCCGCCACAGGCGGAGAACTATTTTAGTTTAAGAATTGGTATAAGAACTCAGAAATTGATTCCCATACATTGGGGCAAATTCGCCCTTGGCCACCACAATTGGGATGATTCTATCATTCGTGTTTCTGCGGCTGCAAAAGAAAACAATATGCCTTTGATTACGCCCATGATAGGAGAAGAAGTGGACTTAAAAGAAATGAAATATTATAGTAATTGGTGGGAGGGAGTGCGGTAACGCACCTCAAATCCCTTCTATGTTTATTCCCATTCAACTGCTTAAAAAATTCCATCCTCTAGAAATCGACCATTGAAAATAGTTCTCAAAAACCAATATATGGCTTAGCCGATAGCAATGGAAGTATTATACTAGATTCTATATATTCCCATATAAAAATTTACGGAAACTCAGTTATCAAAGTTGAAAAGGGCAATCAACTGGGATATATCAATAGTGAGGGAAAATGGATTTTTATTTTCTTGCCCAGATTGATAAGTTCTGTCCGGGATATATATAATTATTTTTAAGACCGTTCCATCGTTTTATCTCTACCATGGTCACACCATACTTGGTAGCTATATTATATAAACCTTCTCCGTTTTTCACACGGTGAGAAACATTTCCGTTTTTCTTGACTTTTTTGGGATAGGTAATTTGCTTTACAGGCGATACCGCACGGGGATTATAGTAGGCATAGTTACTGGAAGGGTTTTGTATTTCGCTTGCAAATATATTTTCTTTCAAATCGGCAAACGAAATGGCTTTGTCATAGGGCAAACGAATTACGTGGGTCTTCTCATTGGTGGTAAAGGGCACCATATTTTGTTTGTAAGAAGGGTTGAGCATCATCAATTGCTCTTGCGTCATATCCAACGATTTAGAAAGCTGTGCAAAAGTAACTTTGCTATCCACATGCACGGTATCAGTCACAAAATCGACCGGTTGGGCAAAGGGGAATATATTATGTTCTTTATGGTAATTCAACACATAAGTAGCCCCAATAAAAGCGGGTACATAGCCACGGGTTTCCATGGGAAGGTAGTTCATAATAGTCCAGAAATTATGCGAACCGCCAGAAAGCCTCACGGCTCTGTCTACATTGCCTGGGCCACAATTATAGGCTGCTATTACCAGCAACCAATCGCCATAGCGGGCATACATATCTTTAAAGTACTGGCAAGCCGCATACGTAGCTTTAATTGGGTCTTTACGTTCGTCCACATAGCCATTTATTTTGAGTCCGTACATCAATCCTGTTCCGTACATAAACTGCCATAGCCCAGTAGCACCGCACCACGATTGTGCATGTGGGTTGAGAGCTGATTCTATAACGGCCAAGTATTTAAACTCAAGAGGCAAACCTTGTTGGTCAAGTATCTGCTCGAACATCGGGAAATAGTAAGAAGACCAAGTTAAGATATGTTGGGTAAGTTTTTTCTTTTTCACCGCATATAAATCAATATAGCCTTTTACATATTGGTTATAGGTTAAAGGTATAGGCGATTCAAGCATGTCGAGCCTGTAGGAAATAACATCGGTAGAATAAGTAGGCACATCAGTGGTATCAAAGCCATAGATGTTAAGTTTTTCTATATCGTCTTTAAATGAATAATGCTTGTCGTGGAAAATGGCCATTGCACTATCTAAATGCCCCATCACAATATCGCTGTTAGGGCGAGTGGTAAGGGATGCAACGGGTGCCTGAGCGTCTGCGGTGCTTGCAAACCAGCAAATACTGAAGCTTGCAGCAAGGAGTCTCATTGTTTTTGTCATGCGTTTTTTTGGATTAGAATTAATAGTATAAACGAACTAAAATTTTTATTATTGCTTTTTAAAAAATTGGAACGCAAAGATATTTTGTTAAGTCCTTAAAAACAAACTTTGCCGAAAACCATTTCCACAAAAGCACGGGTATTTGTGTTAAATTGTGGACAAGTTGTGGATTTCGAGGTGCAGATTTAATGCAACCAAATAGCAGAGAGTCAGTACATTTGATGCGTGAAAAAGACTATCCTCAAAGTGCTGCCATTCCTACTGGTTTCCCTATCATTTTTATTTTCGTGCATGTATTTGGGCAAGTCATGGCTCAATAGCAAAAAACAACACTTGGGAATAAGCGTTACGGGCTTATCCAGCAAGGACTTTGTGAGCGATTTGGTTACTTGGAATGCCTCGTTTACCCGCAAGGATATGAATATGCAAAGTGCCTTTGCTCAATTGAAGAAAGATGCAGAAACGGTAAAGGCATGGTTGGTTGAGCACAATATAAAACTAGAAGAAATTGTTTTTTCGGCTGTGGACATGAGCAAAGAGTTTGATTACGTGCCCGTGGGAACTGGGAATCAAACCCGCCAACAATTTGCTGGCTATAGTTTAAGACAAACAGTAACTATTGAATCGAAAAACTTGGAAAAAGTAATCACTGCCAGTAGAGAGGTTACAGGACTTATTGAGCAAGGTTTGGAGCTTAGCTCTAACGCTCCCGATTTTTATTATACTAAGCTCAGCGATTTGAAAATAGAAATGCTAGCACAAGCCACCAAAGATGGTAGAATTCGTGCTGAACAAATCGCAAAAAATGCGGGTAATGGTTTGGGCAAACTTAAAAGTGCTGATATGGGAATTTTTCAAATCACAGGAAGAAACAGCAACGAGAATTATTCTTGGGGCGGAACGTTCAATACATCCAACAAAGATAAAACGGCAACTATAACTGTAAAGTTGGAGTTTGAAATTGACTAAGTGGGGGTTGGTGGTCAGTATTCAGGATTCGGGGGTCATGCGGAATATTTTGTCATGTCGACGAAGGAGGCATCTATTATACTACTCTAAAAACTAATCCGCCACAGGCGGAAAGCTATTATAGTTTAAGAAATGGTATAATAGATCCTTCTTGAGTCTTCACAGAATCAGCAATCAGCTTTTGTACATCATCCAACTCAGCTTTGGTAAAATTTCGCCATTGCCCCAAAGGAATATTATCTAAATTTATATTCATAATACGAATGCGTTTTAGTTTTACAACTTCATAATCGAGGTATTCGCACATCCTTCGTATTTGTCTGTTGAGTCCTTGGGTGAGTATAATACGAAACACCAATTTACTTTCCTGTTTCACTACACATTTTGACGTAACTGTATCTAATACAGGAACACCATTCCCCATCTTTGTTATAAAGTTAGGAGTGATAGCTTTGTTTACGGTAACTATATATTCTTTCTCATGGTTATTGCCGGCACGCAAAATTTTATTGACGATGTTGCCGTCGTTAGTTAGGAATATCAATCCTTCAGACTCCTTGTCTAGCCTGCCAATAGGGAAAATGCGTTGCTTATGATTGATATAATCTATAATATTATTTTCTATATGCCTTTCGGTAGTGCAAGTAATTCCCTTGGGCTTATTAAACGCAATATATATAGTTTTCTGAGGTTGGTTTAATGGTTTACTATCTACCTTGATAATATCATCTTTGGTGACTCTATCACCTAAAACACCTTTTTTATCATTGATGGTTACACGCCCCTGCTCTATAATTTTGTCAGCCTCACGCCTAGAGCAGAAGCCCGTGTCACTTATAGCTTTATTTAATCGAACCGTATTGATTTCGTTTTCGCTCATGTATTATAATCCTATCACTGTCTTAATTTGTGCAATATGAAATCCATTTTTAATCACAGTTTTTGCTTGTTCACTTTCTATATTTAATAATGGATTGGTATGGTTAAAATGTATAAAATATATTTTATCTTTTTCAGTTGTGGGAAGATTCTTAAATGCTTCCATACTCTCTACCACAAAGGGATGTGGGATTTCTGATATATCCCTACCTTTAATTTCTTTGCCATCATAAAAGGTAGCATCTATAAAAGCATAATCTACTTTTTTGATTTCATCTATAATGCTTTTTTTCCATTTACTCCACTTGTCAATATCAGGAATAAACAATAGTTTTTTTTGTGGACCTTTTATAATATATCCTACTGTTTCAGAAAGTTCATCTCGATGTGGAACTATAATAGGAGTAACTTTTATATTAGATGATAAACTATTTTCAGAATCATGTTGCAAAGGATTTATGATAATATTCTTCAAACTCACCAACTGACTCCACGGCCCATTTTTTTCTAAAAATGTTTTCATACGGGGCATCGCATATACAGGAATATTTTTGGTGTTGATTGCTTCTCTGCCAAGATACATCAAACCTGCATAGTGACCTATATGAGCGTGGGTTAAGAATATTCCATTCGGTGTTTCGCTATCGCTAAACTTAGAATAGTTTTTGAGCATTTTCATTTGCCTAGTAATATCAGGCGTGGCTTCAAATAGCCAGTTCATTTTATTTGCTGGGTCAACTAGTCCCAGTGAAACCACCATTCTACCCCGATAGCTATCAGAGTCAGGGTTTATAAACAAATCTTTGCAACAATCTTTTTTGCAGCCAATATGTGGCGAGCCTGCATCTTGCACAGTTCCTAATATGATAATAGAAGGAGAAGTGATATTCTGTATCTTTTCAATATCATTTACTTGATTTTCATTTTTACATGAAATCAGCAATAATAGAAATATGCTAAAACTTAGTTTCATTCTCAAAATCTATCTATAAAATTCATATTCGTAAGTGCATATATTATTGACTCACTTCTTGGTATAATTTGTTTCGATTTTATGAGGCCATTTGAATAATAGGTAAAATCAATATTTTCTTCAAGAGACGTATTCCTCTCAATTCTTATAATATCAATATGTCTTATTTGCCCATATTCATTATAGCTGTATTTTTGAATATAGCTTAATAATGATTCTTTCCCTGTATTTATTAAGCAGACCTTAGTAACCAATTTTTCATAATTATATCCATATAAATATCTTAGCACGTAAGTAGTATATGAATACACAACAGATTTGATGGTTCTATCCAAATTATATTCGTATTCACTTGTTAAATGGTAAGCTCGCCCTGCTTTATAATTTTTGATTGCCTTTACTTTATAATTACCATAGTACTTATACTTTGTAGTTGCTCTATTATTATAATATATAATTTTTATTAACTGTTTTTTTTTGTTGTAATAATAATAGTGATTTAAATTAGCATTAAATTGGGTGTCACCCCAAAATCTTCTCATAGAATCCCGTATCAATAAATCGCCATCATATACATAATAATGCAAAGTATCCACATGCATTTTATGAGTTGTATCAAAATAACATACAATGTCTAAAATTCTTTTTCCTTCTATGTCGTAGTATGTTACATAATTCCATTCATTAGCAGTGTCAATATAAATACCACTCATCAAGCGTGCCACTTTCTTAATTTTTAATTCCTTTATCTGATTATTAGTAGGTAATTCAAAATCCTGTGCACGCAAACTAATTCCATACAATAGCATTATGATAAGGACACAGTTTTTTGAAAATGATTTTATCATTGAAAGTTAACTATTCGCAATCTCTTTAATAGCCAATACAAATTTATCCAGTTCCTCTGTAGTTATATATACATGCGGTGTAACCCTTACCCCATGCACATTGGCACTGTCAATAGCCACCGTCCATATTTTATATTTATCTAATAATGTTTTGGCTAAGTCAGCAGGTTTCATTCCTTCAATTCCCACATTGGCAATTCCACAATTTCTTGTAGGGTCTTCTGGTGTATTTATATATATCTTTTTAATCCCTTTTACTTTGCTTGTCCAATAATTTTGCAAAAAACGCAAACGTTCTTCTTTACGTTTTATGCCAATTTTTTGATGATAATCTATAGCATGGTGAATGGCAATATCAGTTGCAACAGGATGCGTACCTGTATGGTTTAGTTTACGAATATCATCATCTTCATATCCAGCATCGCCATATATAGGCCATAGGTTTTTTATTTTATCTTTTTGCACATATAATATACCTGCACCCATGGGCGTACCAAGCCATTTGTGCAAACTGCTACCATAATAATCGCAACCCAAATCACTAATTTTAAAATCGAAATGAGCTACGGCATGTGCCCCATCTACCATTACTTCCACCCCTTTGCCATGAGCCATTTCGCATATTTTTTTTACAGGCAATATATGTCCTGTAATATTAATCATATGGCATACCATCAACAACCTTGTTTTGGATGTAATCGCTTTTTCATATAATGCCACAATTTCTCCATCGTTTTTTGGATGCAAGGGTATAGAAACTTTTTTGTTTATAGTACCATATCGTTTGCCTTGCTGCTTAAACATATCGAGCATACTCCCATAGTCTTGCTCAGCCATTACGGCCTCATCGCCCGCTTTCCAATCGAAACCTGATATAATAGTATCTAAGGATTCTGTAGTATTGCGTGTTATTATAAGTTCATCTTTACCGCATCCCAATAACTCAGCTAATCGGTCTTTTATTTTTTGTTTATTTTCTGACTGAATGGTACGCATATAATAAGATGCTTCGGTATTCACCATTTGAATATCTCTTATATAAGCATCCAATACTGGTTTTGCCATCATACTGAAATAACCATTCTCCAAATTGATATAATCTTTTTTGAGTAAGTATTCGCTTCTTACCTCCATCCAAAAATCATCAAACTTTTGAACAGTCCACGCTTCGGGCATTTCATCTACCCAACTCTTAGCCTTTAAACTAAAAGGTAAGGCTGCTGTGACTAACAACGATTTTATAAAATTTCTTTTGGTATACATAATTAGTTTTTTTCTATCATAATTTTTGCCAACTTCATGGCAGTAATTAGTTGACTCAAATATATATTTTTATATAAGAAAAGCATCACACGGTTCCACAAAGTATTTTTAAAAACTATCGTATTCGATTGTGTCCATAAAGTTCCCTCCTCCTGCTTTTCATAAGTCCAAGTGCCCATTGTCGATTGAATTAAGGACGATTGAATATCTTTTGCTTGCAATGCAGTTTTATTGGGTCTTTGGTCAAGTTTATACTCTAAGGTCATGGTAGAGCCGCCCTTTATTTTTAGTTTAATTATTCTTTTGGGCTTGGTTTGTATTACTTCAGCTTTTATTACTGTTTTGTCCCACTTTTTTCTGTTATCATAGTTTTGTGTATAGTCCCATACTTCTTCAGGGCTCCTTTTTATGAAGATAGAATATTTGATATTGATAGAATTAGATTGCATGAGAACCTGACGATTTTTATTTTGGCAAAAGTACTTTAAATATGATGCGGTTTAAGATAATTTCTTTTACTTCGCAGTTCACTTTAACAAATAAAAACATGCAAATCCTCAAAAGAATTATCATTGGTTTGGTTTCGCTTATTGTGATCCTAATCTTAGTATCATACCTATTGCCTGGCTCTAGCGTTGTAACCCGCAGCATCGAAATAAAGGCACCGGTAAATGTGGTGTATGCACAGTTTTCCGACTTCAACAATTGGAATAATTGGAGTCCGTGGTTTCGTAAAGACACTACTATGAAACAAACCATAATGGGTGCAGCTGGTAGTGGTGGACATACCCTGAAATGGGAAAGTACCAATAAGGATTTGGGGCATGGGAGCATAGCATTCGACAAGGTAGTGCAAGACAATAGTATAGATGCTACGCTTACTTTCGATGACATGAAAATGCAATCTACTATTATGTGGAGATTAGAACCCTCTGCTACTGGAACCAACATAACTTGGAGCGATTCTGCTACCTTGGGCTATAACCCCATGATGCGTTGGATGGGTTTGTTTATGGATAAATTTATGGGTCCTGATTTTGAATCGGGTCTGAAAAATATGAAAGCTTATGCAGAAAAAAATGCTACAATTACTCCAAAGTAGAAAAATAAAATTTCCTAAATTTCAAGGCTAACCTTAACAAACTTTTTTGTAAGCTCCTTTAAATTTAAGGGTCTTCAAGCAAAAAAATATTGCACTATAACTAAACAAGTTGTATTTTTTCTGGTAAAAGAGAAACAACCTTTGCGATATTTAAACGTCTAGTATAATGCTGTAGTTATTAAATCAATGAAATATTTTAAATCAAAACTGTTCTCAAAGAAAATCTCGTGGCTGTACGTCGTCCTATTTTCGTTGGTGTTTGGACTCCTATTTTCGTTTACTTCGAATCATTTTTTCAACAAAAAGCAAAATGAGGTAACAACAAACTCTGCTCAAAATAAACAAACTCCTACCGTTAATTCGAGCAACCAGCCATTCATCAACCCTATTTTAACATGCGTGGGCGGGCTGCGGGAGCTAAAGCCTTTCAAAAACAAAATTCAAACAATTATCGATAAGGCGAAGCTTGAAGGAAAGGCTAAGGAGATATCCGTTTTTTTTAGATCGATGCGTAACGGTTATCTTTTTGGAATTAATAGAAGGGAGAAATACTATCCTGCCAGCCTGCTCAAAGTTCCTGTAATGATGGCCTATCTCAAACAAGCGGTAATAACACCTGGATTAATGGATCAGAAAGTTAAATTTGAAAAACCTTTTGCGGGGGTTCCACCCAATAATGTGAATGGAAAAATTGAATTGGGAAAAGAATATACGATAAAAGAACTCATTGAAAAAATGGTGGTAGTGTCTGACAACGATGCTACACTACTACTTAATGAGCGTATCAATCCTGCCATATATTCAAACACGCTAAAGGAACTAGGTCTTTCAATTCCTGAGCGTGCGTTGCCTAGTGAAAACTTTATAGGGGTTGAAGATTTTGGCCGCATTTTACGAATCTTATATAATTCATCATATTTGAATAGAGAACTAAGTAATTTTGCTTTGATGCTTCTAAGCAAAGCACAGTACGGCGATGGTATACCAAGTGGTACAGGGAGCAAAGAGGTGGCTCACAAATTTGGGGAGTGGATGTATAAGGGCGAATTCCAGTTGCACGATTGCGGAATTGTATATGATGCGGAGCAGCCTTATATGTTATGTGTAATGACTAAGGGTAAAGATATAAAAGTTTTATCGGGAGTTATTGCAGAAATTTCAAAAGCTGTTAGCGAGTCGGTTGTAAACAACAATGTTCCTGTGATGGAAGAATAAAAAAAACGGCCACTTTTGGTGGCCGTGCTAAATTAATCGAGGTGATACAGTTTTAAGCTGCGGGTTTGTGGCCTAGCAACAAAATGTCGTTTACCACAATTTCGGTAACGTATCGTTTTTGTCCGGTCTTGTCCTCATAATTGCGGGTTACAAGTTTGCCTTCCACAGCAATCTCTTTGCCTTTTTCAAGCGTTTTACTGAAGTTCTTGGCCTTGTTGTTCCAAATTACAAGGTTATGCCATTGGGTGTCTTTCACATACACTCCCTCAGCATTTTTGTAGCTCTCATTCGTTGCAAGAGAAAAACGCATAAGCATTTTGTCTTGTCCGAATTCTTTGATTTCTGGTACTTGACCGATGTTTCCGATCAATTGCACGGTGTTTTTTAAATTACGCATAGTAAATTGTTAATTAAATTGTTTAATAAATATGTAAATTGTTTTGTCGTTTTGTTGACAGTGCAAAATTGTAGGAACTCAAAATACTTTCTCGGTATTCAATTGTTTACTGTCGAATAAAAACATTTGTAAGCGTTTAAAAACGGATATTTTTTCTATATTTGCAGAATGGAAAAACTGTGTGAAGAGTGTGGTAACGCCATTAAAGGTCGTGCCGACAAAAAGTTTTGCGACGATGCTTGCCGCAATATTTTTAACAATAAAAAAAATAGCGATACCAGCACTTATGTGAAAAAGGTGAACAATATTTTGCGAAAAAACCGCTTGACCCTTGCCAAATTAAATCCTGAAGGAAAGATATCGGTGAGCAAAAAACAACTTACCGATTTAGGTTTCAATTTCGATTATTATACTTCTACCTATACCACCAAAGAAGGCAAAAAATATTTCTTTTGTTATGAGTATGGTTACCTCCCCAATGAAAATGAGCAGTGGTTTTTGTTGGTGATGAAGAAGGGGGAATAGCTATTGTTTTAAACGGTATAGAAGGCTTTTTTGTAAATCAAATAATGAGCATCATACTTCCTATCCATTTTCTGAACTATGATTTTTAGAAGTATTATATCGAAACTCAATATATAATAGTGCAAAAGAAAGGGACTAATCCCCCCGCATCCCGATAATTATCGGGATTAAGCGGGGCTTTCGGTATGTAGTTCGGCATTACCATTCTATAAACCAAATCCGCCACAGGCGGAGAACTATTTTAGTTTGAGAATTAGTATTATATACTCCGCACATCGTATATCGTAATTCCTTGTTTTTAAATCATTTTGAATGACGAACAAGGAACGAATACACCACTAGCGGAAAGAATTACAGGGTACTTAGAATTGCTATTTCCCAATTCCCTCTAAAGATTGCATTTTTATCCACCCGGTTACAAAGCCTATCAAAACCCCTCCTATCAATCCAATATACAATTGTTTTGAGCTGTGGGCTTTTAGATAGGTGCGTGCCCAAAATATAAGGCCACACAATATAAAAAGTATCATAATAACTGGGCGGCTATCGGGTCTATAATAAATGGCGTTAACAAAAACAAATCCCATTAAGCCACCAATGGCCGAAGTGTGGGCTGATATTTTATCGAAGAGGTTCACAATAAAACAATATAATAAAGTGAGTACGGTAATGAGAGCATAAGTATTCAACATGCCCGGAATTCCAAGTCGATATAAGTCAAAAAAATTATAGGCATAGCAAATCAAAAAAAGCATATAAGGTAAAGTTCGTTCCTTTTTATCGTCAATCGAAAAACTTTTAATCCTGCCAGTAAGCTGCAATATGGAAAGTAAAGACAAGGGTAAAAAAAAAGTAAAAATCAATATACCGGAACCCAAGCGGTAAAGTTGATCGTGATAGGCTTTAACATAAACCGGAAACTGGTATACAAAATAGCAGTAACCTAAAAGGTTTAAAAAAATAGGGTTTAATAATAAGGAGATACTCCAAGCAAGGGCTTTGGCCATAAAGGTGCAAATGTAATCTATGATTTCCGAAGTAGTATACTTCACCTATCAATTCGCCGGCGGTTTACGTGAATCCTTGTTCTTAAATTTATTCAATGGTGTTGTATCACCATAAAAACTATATCTACTTACAACAAAAAATGAAAGAGCTTGCTGAACCCCGAATACATAAAGGACGGGATACAAACACAGGCTTCAGGGGTATCTATTATGTTGTGATTACCAATACGGCACAACAAAAAAGGGCTTCATTACTGAGGCCCTTTCTCTATTTGGGAACTATGGAATAAAGAACTTTCAAAAAACGATTTCGTGGATGCTATCCAAAGGGATATTGACACCTCCTTTTAAAGCTACAGAACTATCGGTTGCTGCCCATACGGTCGTTTCTACGGCAACAGCACCACGGTCGGTAGCAAATACTATTTTTACCTTATTATGGCTAGAATTACCCAATATCATCGCTCGCTCGAGCTGGGTACGCAATGTTAGTTTGTTAGACAATTCGGTAAGAGTTGCTTTTACAAAGCGATATTGTCCGATAAGTTCTTTGGGTATTTTGATAGCATTCATAGGTATATATGTTTTTATTGACACAAATTTGATGGATTTAAATTAGACAAATATTTGATTGTTTGTTCTATTCTTACATCAGCTTAATTATCGCTAATAAGAAATTAATATTCTGAAAAACAGTATTTAAGAAAAACGGAATGGTGAAAAGATTCAAGTGGAAACAATTTTACTTACCATGTAATAA